>JANXMO010000541.1 GCA_025354615.1 Burkholderiales bacterium
GGCAGCACGCGCCACATCGGCACGTTTTTGTCGTAGTCGTCTTTGAACTGTTGCAGCGCTGTGACCAGCGTGTTCCAGCGGCCTTTGGTGATGCCGATGGTGAACATCACGAAGAAGGAATACAGACCGGTTTTCTCGACCACGATGCCGTGCTCGGCGAGGTACTTGGTGACGATGCTGGCCGGGATGCCCGTTTTGGCAAACTTGCCCGACATGTCCAGGCCCGGTGTGATGAGCGTGCTCTTGATCGGATCGAGCAAGTTAAAGCCTTCGGCCAAGTCGCCAAAGCCGTGCCATTTTTCACCGGCTTTCAAAATCCAGTCGGCGCTCTTGCCGATGCCGTCGGCGGTCAGTTTGTCGGGCCCCCAGACTTTGAACCACCAGTCGCGGCCGAATTCCTTGTCGACCTTGCGCATGGCGCGCCGGAACTGCAGCGCCTCGCTGATGCTTTCTTCGACCAGCGCCGGGCCGCCGGGGGCTTCCATCATCGCGGCGGCCACGTCGCAACTGGCGATGATGGCGTACTGCGGGCTGGTCGAGGTGTGCATCAAATACGCCTCGTTGAACAAGTGGCGGTCCAGCTTGCGCTCCTGCGCATCCTGCACCAGCACTTGCGAGGCTTGGCTCAGCCCGGCCAGCAGCTTGTGGGTCGACTGTGTCGCAAACACGATCTGGTCGCGCGGGCGCTCCCGCTTTTTGCCCATGGCGTGGAAGCTGCCGTAAAACTTGTGAAAGGCGGCGTGCGGCAGCCAGGCTTCGTCGAAATGCAAGGTGTCGATATAGCCGTCGAGCGCGTGCTTGATGGTCTCGGTGTTGTAGAGCACGCCGTCGTAGGTGCTTTGGGTCAAAGTCAGCAGGCGCGGCTTGATGGTATTGACGTCGATGCCCGCCAGCAACGGGTGGGCGGCGATCTTGGCGCGAATCGCTTCGGGTGAAAACTCGGCCTGCGGGATGGGGCCGATGATGCCGTAGTGGTTGCGCGTCGGCCTCAAGAACACCGGCACGGCGCCGGTCATGATGATGGCGTGCAGGATGGACTTGTGGCAGTTGCGGTCGACCACCACCACGTCGCCCGGCGCCACGGCGTGGTGCCACACCATCTTGTTGCTGGTGCTGGTGCCGTTGGTGACGAAAAAGCAGTGGTCTGCATTGAAGATGCGCGCCGCATTGCGCTCGCTTTGCGCAATCGGCCCGGTATGGTCGAGCAACTGGCCGAGTTCTTCAACCGAATTGCAGACGTCGGCGCGCAGCATGTTCTCGCCAAAAAACTGGTGGAACATCTGCCCGACCGGGCTTTTCAAGAACGCCACGCCGCCGCTGTGGCCGGGGCAATGCCAGGAATAAGAGCCGTCTTGCGCATAGTCCATCAGCGCTTTGAAAAACGGCGGCGCCAGGCCGTCAAGATAGCTGCGTGCTTCGCGAATGATGTGCCGGGCGACGAACTCCGGCGTGTCTTCGAACATGTGAATGAACCCATGCAGCTCTCGCAGGATGTCGTTCGGGATGTGCTGCGAGGTGCGCGTTTCACCGTAGATGTAAATCGGAATGTCCGCGTTTTTGAAGCGGATTTCTTCGATGAACTTGCGCAAGTTCAACACCGCCGGGTCAAGCTCCGGCCCGGGCGTGAATTCTTCGTCGTCGATGCTCAAAATGAACGCGCCGGCGCGGCTTTGCTGCTGCGCGAACTGACTCAAGTCACCGTAGCTGGTGGCGCCGAGCACCTCAAAACCTTCTTTCTCGATGGCCTGCGCCAGCGCACGAATGCCCAGGCCGGAAGTATTTTCAGAGCGGTAGTCTTCGTCGATGATGACGATGGGAAAGCGAAAGCGCAGCATGCAAAACCCTCTGGCGGCCGCGGTGCTGCGGCGAAAAGAGCGCGAAGTGTAGAGCCCGGCCCCATCGCACCAACACCCCCCTACACTGTGACTTCGAAGAGCGGGCTTTCCGGCTTTTCCAGTGGCTGGCTTGGAGCCTTCAAAATGGAATTTTCAGCATCAACTTTTTGGTGGATGGCAACCGGTGTAGCGATCGCCGTTGAGCTGACCAGTGGTACCTTTTATTTGTTGATGGTGGCTCTCGGCTTGGCGGCAGCGGCACTGGCGGCGCATCTGGGCCTGAGTGCGGCGGCGCAAGTCGGCATTGCCGCGCTGGTGGGCAGCGGCGCCACGGCAGCCTGGCATTTCCAGCGCGCACGCCAGCCGCATTCGGCTGCAGCGCGGGAGAACCGTGACGTCAACCTGGACATCGGCGAGAACATCCATGTGGACGGCTGGGCCGCTGACCGCCGCTGCACCGTCGCCTACCGCGGCACCACCTGGTCGGCGCGGCTGCAGCCAGGCGCGCCCGCCGCCGCCGGCGCCCACACGGTGGTTGCAGTCGAAGGCAACTGGCTGGTCCTCGCGCCTGTTGCCAGTCCCTTGAAATGACTTTTTGCTGAAAGCGCCCCATGGAAATCGCCCTCATCCTTGCGGTCATTGCCGCCATCTTCATCGTCCGCACCGTCAAGATCGTGCCGCAGCAGCACGCCTGGGTAGTCGAGCGGCTGGGTAAATATGACCGCACACTGACACCCGGCTTGAAATTCGTCGTGCCTTTTATCGAGCGCGTGTCCTACCAGCACTCGCTGAAAGAAGTGCCGCTCGACGTCCCCAGCCAGATCTGCATCACGCGTGACAACACGCAGCTGCAGGTCGACGGCATCATTTACTACCAGATCACCGACCCGATGCGGGCCAGCTACGGCTCCAGCAATTACGTGATGGCCATCACCCAGCTGGCGCAAACGCTGCTGCGCTCGGTGATCGGCAAGATGGAGCTGGACAAAACTTTCGAGGAACGCGACGCGATCAATGCATCGGTGGTCAGCGCGCTCGACGAAGCGGCCGCCAACTGGGGCGTAAAGGTGTTGCGATATGAAATCAAGGACTTGACACCGCCCGCGGAAATCCTGCGTTCGATGCAGGCGCAAATCACCGCCGAGCGCGAAAAGCGGGCGCTGATTGCCGCCAGCGAAGGCCGCAAGCAGGAACAGATCAACATTGCCACGGGTGAACGTGAGGCCTACATTGCCCGCTCCGAAGGCCAGCGCCAGGCCGAGATCAACAACGCGCAAGGCCAGGCGGCCGCCATCATCGCCGTGGCTGACGCCACCGCTGATGCGATCCGCAAAGTCGCCGAAGCGATCCGCTCGCCCGGCGGCGAGCAGGCCGTGCAGTTGAAGGTTGCTGAAAAAGCCGTTGACGCCTATGCGCAGCTGGCACAGAAGAACAACACCATGATCGTGCCCGGCAACATGAGCGAAGTCAGCGCCCTTATCGGCACCGCCATGACGCTGTTGAAAAACCGCGGTGGCCCGGGCGCCTGAGCCACCCCGCGTGGCGTCGGATAGACTTGCCGACCCGGAGAGATGGATGAGTGGTTTAAGTCGCACGCCTGGAAAGCGTGTGGGGGCTAATAACCCCCCGCGGGTTCGAATCCCGCTCTCTCCGCCAACAGACCAGACCGCCGAATTGACGCAGGCCGCATGACGCGGTTTCTGGTTTCGATGCACCGCAAACACCTTGGTGCGCGTCGCGCAAGCGCCTGTTGCGGTGCAGGCAGCGTGCCATTTTCCCTGGTTCAAGACAGCGCATGCCCACCGATTCCACTTCTTCCTCACCGACGGTTGCCCGCGAAGCCGAAAGCGGTTTCCGCGCCACGCTCAACATGCCCGACACGCCGTTCCCGATGCGCGGCGATTTGCCCAAGCGCGAACCGGGCTGGGTGAAGCAATGGGAAGAACGGGGGATCTACCAGCGGCTGCGCGACGCCCGCATTGGCGCACCAAAATTCGTCTTGCACGACGGCCCGCCCTATGCCAACGGCCCGCTGCACATGGGCCACGCCGTCAACAAGGTGTTGAAAGACATGATCGTCAAGGCGCGGCAATTGGCCGGCTTTGACGCGCTGTACGTACCGGGCTGGGACTGCCACGGCTTGCCAATCGAAAACCAGATCGAAAAAACCTTTGGCCGCGGTTTGGCGCGCGATCAGGTGCAAGCCAAGAGCCGCACTTATGCAGGCGAGCAGGTCGCACTGCAGATGGCCGAATTCAAGCGCCTGGGCGTGCTAGCCGATTGGGCGCACCCTTACCGCACGATGGACTTCGTCAACGAAGCGGACGAAATCCGTGCGTTGAAGCGCGTGATGGAGCGCGGCTTCGTCTACCGTGGGCAGAAGCCGGTGTATTGGTGTTTTGATTGCGGCAGCTCGCTGGCAGAGTTCGAGATCGAATATGCCGACAAGCTGTCGCAAACCGTTGACGTGGCCTTCGCTTGCGCCCAGCCGGCGGCGCTGGCCGCCGCCTTCGGCTTGCCCGCGCTCAGCCAGCCGGCCTATGCCGTCATCTGGACGACCACCGCCTGGACGCTGCCAGCCAACCAGGCGCTGAATCTCAACCCGGCGCTCGACTATGCGCTGGTCGACACCCCGCGCGGGCTGCTGCTGCTTGCGGCGGCGCGGGTCGACGACTGCCTGCAGCGCTATGGCTTGAGCGGCACGGTTGTCGCCATCACGCGGGGTGAACGGCTGCAAGGCATTGCCTTCCATCACCCGCTGGCGCAGGCCGATGCCGGCTACGACCGCGTCTCGCCCGTGGTGCTGGCCGATTACGCCACTGACGACGACGGCACCGGCATTGTTCATTCGGCGCCGGCCTATGGCGTCGAGCAGGAGGGCGACCGGGTGCGGGTGCGCTTTCCGGCCGGCACCTTGGCGCTGGAGTCGGTGCGGCGGATGCCGCGCAACGTGGTGGCGTTGCGCGCGGTGGAGGACGGGGTCGAGATCACCTTGGCGCCGGGTGCGCGGCTGCGGCATTTCCGCAACGGGCCGAAGGTGGCGTTCGATGTGATGGATGCGGCCGCGCCGGCGCCAGGGCGTGCGGCGGTCGCCTCACCACCCCAGCCGCGGGCGGCGCGGGTCACTGCGCCGGTGGCGCAAACCGGGGTTGTTGCGCCGGCGCCGACACGGCCGCTCGTTCCACCCGGGCCGGGCGCGGCGGACCGTCAGGGCGAGGCATCGGCGGGGGCTTTGATCCCCGTCACGCGGTCGGCCGTCCCAGCGGATGCCCCGTCTCCGGTTCCGGCCGCCGCGCCTCCGCCACCGGCTCCACCGTTCCCGCCGGCCATGTCGAGCGCTGCGCC
>JANXMO010000553.1 GCA_025354615.1 Burkholderiales bacterium
GCCGGCCAGGCCGCGGCAGGCGCCGCAAAACGTCTGGCCCGCCTGCGCACCCGTGTTATCACACCGACGTTGGCGTCTGTTGGACCCTCTGCAAGCACGGCCGCGGAGCCGGCACCAGCACCGGCGCCAACCCGTCCTGCCGCAAGCCTTGCTGCAGTGAACCAACCACCGATCAACGGCCTGCGTTCGATGATCCACAACGCGTTCGGCGGCCAACCACAAGCTTATTTGTCCGAGCGCTTGTTGGAGCAGGAGATCGGGCGCAGCTTCAAACCGCCAGCGGGGCCGTCGAGCGGGGCAACGGCCGACCCGGTGCCTCAGCGGCTGCTCATTCAAGCACTGGCTGCGGCCAGCGGCTCGGACGCCTCGCAGGCCACGGCAACCCTGGCAGCACTCCACTCGCTTGACTTGGCGGGCGACATCCGCACTGCCGCGACGCAAGCTCTGCCCACGCCCTCCACTGCCGCGGCCTGGAAGCTGGCAACGGCATTGGCCGCACGGCCTGGCGGCATGGCGGTACTGAATTCGGTGTTGAAAAACCCGGTGAAAGACAAAGCGCAGCAGGCAGACGTGGCCCTGGTGCTGGAAACACTGGTGCTGTTGCGCGGGGAAAAGCAGCGGGCCTTGACGCCGGTACACCTGTTGCAAGATCCCGCTTTGCGCGGCAGTTGGGCCGGGATGGCCGCGGTTGGCGCCATCAGACGCATGGCTGGCGGCGGTGAACCTGCGGCGGCCAAACAGCCAGCCGTGGTACCACCAGCTGCTGTCTCCCACCCGTTGCTCAACACAGTGGTGCAGGAGGAACCAGCAATGGCCTCGCTGGTGGAAAGCCAGTTTGGTACGGTGGCGCAGGCAGGGCTGTCGAAAATGCGGCTGTCGCGGGCGCTGCAGCAATGGCGCGGCGCAGTGACCGCGGCACCGCCGATGGCCTTGCCCGGCCTGGCGCCCACACTGCTGGTGCAAGCGCTGGCCAGCGCCACCGGTAGCCATGCCGCAGCAGCCGTGGAGGCGCTGGCTGCGCTGCGCCAGCTCGATCCCTCCGAAGCCCTGGCCGCAGCGTGGCGCAACCGCCTGGCACCAGCACCCACAGCCCCTGCGGCGCAAACGGCAGCCTGGACAGTGGCGGCGGAACTGGCCACCACGCCCAGCGGCATGGAAGTGCTGCAGTCGGTGGTGGCAAGACCCGTAGCGCCTCAACACCGTGAAGACGTCGCCTTGCTGTTGAAAGCCTTGCGCGCGCTGGGCAGCGGCCTGTCGCCCGAAACCGTGTTGCGCAACGCTGATTTGAAGGATGACATCGCGGCGCAAGCCGTGGCCTGCGTCGCCGCCCGGCTGGCCGACCGGCCCAACGAGGCACACGTGTACCGCTGGGCACTGGGCGCCGTTGGCAACGACTTGTACAAGCGGGAGGCTGGCTCCGATTGGGCCTTCATCGAAAAACGCATCCGGAAATGGGGCGTGTGGATCGACCGCGCTGAAGGAAACGACGGCAAAGTGCGCAATGCATTGATCAACAAATCGGCTTTCCGTGCGCTCAGCATGGGAATTCAGCAGGTGGAACGCGGGCCGGTATCGCGCCATACAGCGGCTTATGAAAAAGCCTTGCGCAGCACTGCGCAAGCTTTGCAGACGCCGCTTTTGACGTTGGCGCCGCTGTTACGCCTGACCGGTAGCGCCGGCAGGGAAGGCGCTGAAGTGCCGCCCGATCTGCTCAAGGCAGTGGTGCTGGAGCATTGCCTGGCGCTGCCACCGACGGTGTCGATGGATCGCTACGCCCTTGCCGATGCGGCGCTTGAAGATCTTCAAGCGCGGCTAAACGTCCACTTGACCTCCGCTGCAACACCGGATGGCGCCGTGCCGCTGCAGCCGCTGTTGCCACAAATTCAAGCCCTGGCGGGGGCGCAGATGAACTTCGAAATACTGAGCCAGTGGGTGGACGCAGCAGAACTTTCCCTTTCACGCCGTCCCGCTGTGCCGGCACCGCGCGAATCAGCGTTGACCGAGGCCAGCACCTCACTGCAGCCAGCTGTCGCTGCAAGCCCCACCGAGCAACCAGACGCATCGATCCAACAAGCCCGCGCCGGATTGCAAACCGCTTTTGAAGAGGCTTATGGCCGCGATACCAGAATGCCAACAGTCACCCGTGAGGCATTGCGGGCTTTGCTGCATGACATCGTGGCCAATATTGAAGGCTCGTCACGCCTGCGGCTGGCCAGCGGGGGGGTTGCCGGCCTCAGCTTGCGGCAGTTGACGGCCGCCCTTTCGGCGCTGGCAACAGGCGCCACCGTACGGGTTCGCCTGGACCTGAAATTACAGGGCGGTCGGCAAGCCATTTTTGAAATCGCCATGCCGCCTTACGACATGGAAATCGTGATGGCCACGCAGCAACAGGTGGCACACCAGACGGGCGTCGGCGGCTCGGCCGGGCCGGAAATCGAAGGCGTGCTGGGAATAGGCCCCAACATCGACGCCGTCTTGCATGCCAAGGAAAACGCCAGCTGGACCGGCATTTCAATACGCTTGCCGCGCGTGGGCCGCCCGATGCCCGAGTTGCGCGCCGAATTCTCGAAGCTGGTCGACCGGTTGATCGACGGCACGGCGCGCGGTGGCGCGGGAGAGCAGGATTCACTGCTCAAGGCGCTGCTGCAGGAGTTCCCCAAGCTGACCGTCAATGTCATCGACAGCGCAGGTGATAGCCGCCGCCGCCGCGGCGCTTCTGCAGAAGTGGGAGCGTTCGCCAACGCCGGGTTCGTTCGCGGCACGGCGGCAGCCGGTGTCAGCGTCGAAAAACACCGCAAGGTGACCCGGCATTACCGCGATGCCATCGGCCGCATGCGCGTCGAGCGCGAAATCATTGGCGCCACGACCCGCGTCAACGTGGGCGCTCGCGCAAGTGCCGGTGCCAACACCAGCACTGCGCCCGTCTCGTTCAGTTCGGGCAACACCAGCCTGGGCTTTGGCATCAGTGCCGACGTCGTGTCTAAAGGCAGCTACAACCGGGCTGAAGCCGTCTACGAACTCGGGCGGCTGCACCCGATTTCTTTCCGGGAGGTCGAAGAACACAGCCTCAATGTGTTTCTCGAAAAGGTGGACGGGGAAAAAGAGGAATGGGTGCAGGCCCGGGTGGCCGCGCCCGGCAAGGTGCGCAATGCCGATGAGGAGCGC
This sequence comes from Burkholderiales bacterium, assembly GCA_025354615.1. Classification (GTDB taxonomy): domain Bacteria; phylum Pseudomonadota; class Gammaproteobacteria; order Burkholderiales; family Burkholderiaceae_C; genus JANXMO01. The sequence goes on from JANXMO010000553.1 coordinate 3,166, forward strand.
GTCAACCTGGAAGCGTTTTTGAACAAGTTGCGGGAACAAGCCCAGCCCACACACACCTATGGAATACGCAGAACCATCAAACCGGATGCGGCGGCGCGCATCGACGCCTACCGCAGCGTTTCGATCCTGGCCGAGCGAAGCGGCCAGGACACGGCAGCGTTTGAAGCCGCCATCAATGCCATCTGGTCGGATGCTGAATCGTTTCAGCCCTATTCGTTGCGCTCTTACGAGCGGGCCGCCGACCAAAAGACGACAGGTTTGCCACCCATTATTCTTGGGCACTTGAACGGCTTTCACAGCGCTGAGGCCAACCACATCAACAACCGCTTTGATGTTGCATGAGCGGCGGCCCGAAGGACTGACGACCGTTACAGACACGGCAGAATTACGAGGCGCCTGCCTGCAGGCGACGCTGCGCCCCGGTTCACCGCTGCGGTTAGGACAATGAACCTTTTGTCCCTTTCGTCCCACCCACGCCATGACCCAGCCGATCGACGATGTGCAGGCCCGCGACTTGTTGCAACGGTGCGCACAAAAAGACGAACAAGCGCTCAAGGACTTGCATGCCCTCATGGCACGAAGAATTTATGCGTTTGCGTTTCATCGGTTTCGTGACGAAGTGACAGCGGAGACCGTTGTGGTGGATACCCTTTTTGAAGTGTGGAACAGCGCGGCCAAATTTCGTGGCGAATCGCAGGCGAGCACCTGGATTCTCGGTATCGCCCGCTACAAGCTGCTGGCGCTGTGGCGCCAGCGGTCGCCAAGCCACGATGACATCGACGACCACGCGGAAACGCTGCCCAGTGACCTGGACGATGCCGAAACCACGTTGAGCCGCTGGCAGCAAAGCCGCCTGGTGCAGCAGTGCATGAGCGGCCTCAGCGCGGCGCACCGCGAGTGCCTGCAACTGGTGTATTTCGAAGGGCTGGGGCTGGCGGAAGTGGCCGCCATTCAGCAAGTGCCCGAGAACACCGTCAAGACGCGCATGTTCCACGCACGGAAAAACATGCGCAGCTGTGTCGAACAAAACGGCGGGAGTCAACCATGAGCATCGAACCTTTGACCGCGCAGGCCGCGCAGCTGCTGGAAGAGCGCTTGCCCTGGTATGTCAATGGCACGCTGCCGGAAGCAGAGCGGGCCTGGGTTGAACAGTTGTTGGCGACTTCCCCTGCCGCAGCGCAGCGCCTGCAACGCGAGCAAGCCTTGCTGCGTGCCGTGCCGGAAATGCTCCAACCGGCTGCGCAAGACGTCGGGCTGGACCGGTTGATGGCGCAGGTTCGCCAGCAGTCCCACCCGGCCGCAGCGGCCACGCAGCGGCCACCATCACGGGCCTCTTGGTGGCAACGCGCATCGGCTGGCCTGCAGTCGCTGCTGGCCGGCCCGGCCTGGGCCACGGGACTGGCCGCCGTGGTCGTCGTTCAATCGGGCGTGATGGGTTGGCTGGCTCTTTCCGACGCGCCCGACAGCGGTTTCCGCTCGATCGGCGTTACCGAAGTGCGCACCCTGCGGGTCAGCTTCAAACCGGCGTTTTCAGAAGCCCAAATCCGCGCGGCGCTGGTTCGCGCCAGCGCCCGCATCGTTGGCGGGCCGACCCAGGTGGGCGAGTACTGGGTGGCTTCCGACTTGTTGTCGCTGGACGAAATACGGGCTTCGCTCAGCCAGTCAGGCGTGGTGGCGACGATGGAAACCGACCTGGCCGGGCCAAGGGGGCAATGATGCTGACGACACGTTCAGGGACCGCCGCCGTGCCGCTGGCCGCCGAACCCGTTCAGCGCCGCCGTGTGTTGGCGCTGCTGGGCGCCGCGGCCTGCTCAGCCGCGCTCAGGCCGGCGGTGGCAGAAACCGCGGCCGCACCCAAGGTGGCGTGGATCATCGGCAACACGCGCTATAGCGGGGCTCCGCTGGCCAATGCCGGCAACGATGCCCGGCTGGTGGCGGCAGCCGTCCGCGAACTGGGCTTCAACGTCACGCTGCAGCTCGATGCCAGCCATGCCGCCATGTTGGAGACGGCCCGCAGCTGGCTGGCCGCGGCCGCGGCGGCTTCCGTGCGCATGGTTTATTTTGCCGGCCATGGCGCCCAATACCGCGGCCGCAACTTCCTGCTTCCGGTTGACGCGCGGCTGCGTTCCGAAGACGATTTGCCGGCCAGCGCCTTCAGCGTCAACGACCTCGTCGACCGGCTGTCGCGCTTCGAGGCCGGTGTCAATGTGGTGGTGCTCGACGCCTGCCGCAGCATTGCGGCACTGTCGTCACCGCCCGGTCTGCGCATGCGGGGACCGTCGGCTGCATTCGGATTGCCGGGCTTGTCGCCGACTCTTACTCCGCGCGGCACCATCGTGGCTTATTCGACGTCACCGGGCGCCGTGGCGGCTGACAATCCGCAGGCGGCCAACAGCACCTACACGCGGCATTTAGTGGCCCAACTGCGCACGCCTGGGCTGCCTATTGAAGCGGTTTTCAAACGCACGCGTGCCGCGGTTTTGCAGGAATCGAACGGCACCCAGGTGCCATGGGAAAGCAGCAGCCTGATCAGCGAGTTCTGCTTTGCGCCCAGCGCTGCCGGTGTGTGCAGCGCCAGTGGTGAACCCGTCCGGCCTTCGCTGGCGGGCAAAGCCCATTCAACAGTAGGCTGATAGAGGGGCAAGAGGCACGCCGCCAAAGCCACTCCATAATGGGCCTACACCGGGCTGCTGAGTGAGCGCATTGTCACTCCGTGCGAAGCAGACCGGGCACCATATCAATGGCGCCAATCCTTTTTCGCAACCTTACGGGAACAATCCATGAACACTTCTTTTTCTTCGAATGATCAGCCGGCAGATGTCCAACATGCTTTGCGCGGCGCTGAACAGTTGCTGAATGACGCCACCGCTGCAGGCGGTGAAAAAGCGGCTGAATTGCGTGAACGCGCCTTGCACCAGCTCAAAGCGCTGCGCGAACGGCTGGCTGACGCACAAGCCGCCGCCGTTGAAAAAGGCCGGGCCGCTGCGCGCGCCACCGACAACTATGTTCATGAAAACCCATGGCGAGTCGTGGCTGGCGCCGTTGGCATCGGCGTGGTGGTCGGCTTGCTGCTCAATCGCCGCTGAACATAGGCTGAACTGCAGCATGATGCCCCTGCGCTGAGGCAAACCGAAGGCAAGGGAGCTGCGGCTCCCACTCCGGTGTTGACCCCTTTTGATTTGCGTCCGAGATTCATGAGCTTTCAAGAATGCTGCCGTTTGCCCGTAAGCCGTATGGTGGTTGAACGCTTGCAGTCGGGGGGCGATATCGAGCCGCTTGAGCAGGCCGCGGCGCCTTCGCGCTGCTTGCGTCAGGCATTGTGTGAGCCGAAAGCTTTGTGGAGTCGTTTCCGGACAAAAACAGCCAGGACGCCGGCCTCGAAAGGTTGGATTACGCTGTTGTTCGCCCTGTGGCAACAGGGGCGCCGCCTGGCGCTGTGGTGGCGCTTGGTGGCGCTGGTGCTGCGCAGCCGCAGTTGGCCGCTGCGGCTGGTGCTTGCCAGTGGTTTTGCGGTGGGCGCCTGGATGTCATCGCGCCACCGCCGCTAGTTCTTGGCTGCCGTGTTTCGACCAGGGCGAGCCCTCGGCCTCGCAAGCTGTTGTTTGTCGCTGTTTGTCTGGCTGCCGGCCGGAGCGGCGGGTTCATCAACGCCGCCGTCGCGTCCGGTGGACTGCCGCAAGCTGTCACGTCCGCTGCCCAAAGTGAGCCTGGCACTGTGTGAATCTGCGCGCTTGCAGGACTCGAATGCAAAGTCCGTGCGCGGTGTGCCGCTTTACCAGCGTGACGTCCAAGCCGCCAGCGCCGTAGCCAGAAATCGTCCCCGCGTGCTGGTGTTGGGGGGAATTCATGGCGACGAACTGTCCGCCAGTTCATTGGCATTTCACTGGATTGCGCTCGCGTCCAACATGCCGGGCGGCATGGACTGGCGTTTCGTACCGGTACTCAACCCTGACGGCATGCTGCAAAAAACGCCCACGCGCACCAACGCGCGCGGTGTGGACTTGAACCGCAACTTTCCCACACTCAACTGGAGCCGCGAGGCGCCGCAGTATTGGGTCAAGCAAACCGACCGCGATCCGCGCCGCTGGCCGGGACCGACCGCGCAGTCGGAACCCGAGACACGCTACGTCGTGGACACCATCCAGAAGTGGAAGCCGGACCTGATCGTCAGCGTTCACGCGCCCTACGGGGTGCTGGATTACGACGGCCCGCGGGTGCCGCCACAGCGGCTGGGCCGGCTGGTGCTTGACCGCGTTGGCGTGTTTCCTGGTTCATTGGGGTTTTATGGCGGCGCTCAAAAGGAGGTGCCCGTGGTCACCATCGAGCTGCCCAGTTCGAATGCCACCCCCACTGAAGCCGAGATGCGCCAGATGTGGCTGGATTTGCTGCGCTGGGCAAGTGAGCGCAAGCCGACGCCTGCAGCCGTAAAGCCGTAGCGCCTGTATCGGAAAGTAAAGCCGATCGGGTTGACTCTTTCCACGTCTTCCCTCCCTGGCGGCTGGACGTTGATGGACCATCGGCGATGGATTTCGCCTCTTCTGGAGAAAACACATGAAATGGCTTTTGGCTCTGGTTTCTGCTGCGTCGCTGGCATCCGCTGCCACCGCTACGCATGCCGCCACCGATATCGGTGTGTCGATCGGCATCAACCAACCCGGCATTTACGGGCGTGTTGACATCGGCAATTACCCACCGCCGCCTGTGGTCTATGCGCAGCCGGTGCTGGTTGCGCCACCCCCGGTGGTGTTGCAACGCCAACCCATCTATCTCTACGTTCCGCCGCAGCACCAGCGTGATTGGCGCCACTATTGCAACCGCTATGCAGCATGCGGCCAGCCGGTTTACTTCGTGCAGGAACAGTGGGTTCAGGAACGCTATGCTCATGAGCACCAGGGCGGGCGTCAACGGCACGATGACCGGGACGGTTTTCATGATCACGGCAAGGGCCATGGCAAAGGGCACTGGAAAGACCGCGACGACAACCGCTAAAAGCCACTTGGAAAAAGCCGCGCCTTTACAATCACGGGAATGGTTGGCGGCTTGGCGCCCGGCCTTGAAAAGGAATTTCCGTGTTCATTTCTGAAGCATTTGCGCAGGCCGCTTCCAGCGGCGCTGCGGCCGAGTCCCCGATGAGCAGCATTGCCTCGATGTTGCCGTTGTTGTTGATGTTCGTTGTCCTGTACTTTGTCATGATCCGCCCGCAAATGAAGCGGCAAAAGGAACAGAAAGCGATGATCGACGCGCTGGCCAAAGGCGATGAAGTGATCGTCGGCGGCGGCTTGTTGGGCCGGGTTTCGCGGGTTGGCGACACGTTTTTGCAGGTTGAAATCGCCAGCGGCGTTGAAATTCAGGTGCAACGCGGATCGGTCGTTCAAGTGCTGCCCAAGGGCACGTTCAAGTAGCCGCCTCAGGCTGTTCGATGTTGCAGCGGCACTGAGGGCTTGGCAGCCATTCTTTTGCGTTGCGCTTCCGTTGCCTCGGCGTCTGCGCCGGGGCCTTGCCCCTGCAGAAAGCTGTCATGAACCGTTACCCTGTTTGGAAATACGCGATTCTTCTCATCGCGTTGCTCATCGGCGTGGTTTACACCCTGCCCAACGTGTTTGGCGAGGCGCCAGCGGTGCAGGTCAGCAGCGCCAAAGCCACCCTCAAGCTGTCAAGCACGTTGGTGGAGCGCATTCAACAAACATTGAGCGCCGCCAATATCAAGGCGGATTTCGTCCAGTTTGAAGGCAATTCGATCAAAGCCCGTTTTGGCGATACCGACACCCAGCTCAAAGCCAAGGATGCGATTGCGCTGGCGTTGAACCCGGATGCCACCGACCCTGGCTACACCGTGGCCCTGAACCTGCTGTCACGTTCGCCCGCCTGGTTGACCGCACTCCATGCGCTGCCGATGTACCTGGGGCTGGATTTGCGCGGCGGCGTGCACTTTCTGCTGCAAGTCGACATGAAAGCGGTGCTGACGAAAAAAGCCGAGGCTTTGACAGGTGATGTGCGCTCATTGCTGCGCGAAAAAAATGTCCGCCATGGCGGTATTTCACGCGAGGGTGAAACCGTGGAAGTGCGCTTGCGCGACCAGGACACGCTCACCGCCGCCCGCCGCTTGCTGGCCGACCAGCTGCCAGACCTGCAATGGGCCGAGTCGCCCGAAGGCGCGCAGTTCAAGTTGATCGGCACGCTCAAGGCGGCGGCGGCCACCCGCTTGCAGGATGCCGCCGTCAAGCAAAACATCACGACCTTGCACAACCGGATCAACGAACTGGGCGTTTCCGAGCCCATCATCCAGCAGCAGGGTGCCGACCGCGTCGTGGTGCAGTTGCCGGGTGTTCAGGACACGGCCAAAGCCAAGGACATCATTGGCCGCACCGCCACGCTGGAAGTGCGTATGGTCGATGAAAGCACCGAGGCGGCGGCAGCGCTTGCGGGCGGCATGCCGACGCCCTTCGGCGGCGAACGTTTTAACGATCGCAACGGTGGGCCGATCGTCGTCAAGCGCCAGGTCGTGCTGACGGGTGAAAACTTGATTGACGCACAACCCGGCTTTGATGGTCAGACACAGGAACCCACAGTCAATCTGACGCTCGATGCCCGTGGTTCGCGGCTGTTCAAAGACGTCACGCGTGAAAATATCGGCAAGCGCATGGCCATTTTGTTGTTCGAAAAAGGCAAAGGTGAAGTCGTCACCGCGCCAGTGATTCGTTCTGAAATCGGCGGCGGACGGGTGCAGATTTCCGGTCGCATGAGCACACAGGAAGCCAATGACACGGCGCTGCTGTTGCGCTCGGGTTCACTCGCTGCGCCGATGGACTTCATCGAGGAACGCACGATCGGCCCCAGCCTGGGCGCCGACAACATTGCCAAAGGCTTCCGCAGCGTGGCTTACGGCTTTGCCGCGATTGCGGTGTTCATGTGCCTTTACTACCTGCTGTTTGGTGTTTTTTCCACGCTGGCACTGGCGTTCAATCTGCTGCTGCTGCTGGCGGTGCTGTCGATGTTGCAGGCCACGTTGTCGCTGCCCGGCATTGCCGCCATTGCGCTGGCGCTGGGCATGGCGATCGACGCCAACGTGCTGATCAACGAACGGGTACGCGAAGAACTGCGTGGCGGCGCATCACCGCAGGCAGCCATCAGCATTGGCTATGAACGGGCGTTCGCCACCATTGTCGACTCCAACATCACGACCTTGATTGCCGGCGTCTCGCTGCTCGCCTTCGGCTCCGGCGCGGTGCGCGGCTTCGCGGTGGTGCACTGCCTGGGCATTTTGACTTCGATGTTTTCTTCGGTCGTGTTCTCCCGCGGGCTCGTCAACCTTTGGTATGGGCGACAGAAAAAGCTCAAGAGCGTGTCCATCGGCCAGGTCTGGAAACCCGACGGTGGCATGTCGACTTCGGTACGAATCTGACCTTCAGGACCTCCTCTCATGGAATTTTTCAGAATCCGTCGTGACGTGCCATTCATGCGGCATGCCATCGTCCTCAATGTCATTTCGGCGTTGACATTTGCTGCAGCCATGTTTTTCATCGCGACGCGCGGTTTGCACCTGTCGATTGAATTCACGGGCGGCACGGTTATCGAAGTGGCCTACCCACAAACAGCAGACGTTGGCAAGATACGGCAAAGTATCGAAGCCTTGAAACTGGGGGAATTGCAGGTTCAAAACTTCGGCACCTCGCGTGACGTGTTGATTCGGCTGCCCGTGCGCACGGACATGCCGCAAGCCCAAGTCGTCAGCCGGGTGTTTGCCGCCCTTTGCCAGGCCGAAGGCGGAGAGGTTCGTCAGGGGCGAGCCGTGACGCCCAAAGGTGAGTCCGTCAGCAAACCCCTGTGTGGCGCAGCCGACGCCGAAAAACTGCTGCTACAGCGCAGCGAGTTCGTCGGCCCGTCAGTGGGTTCGGAATTGGCGCATGACGGCGCAATGGCACTGGCGGCCACCATCGTCGGCATCATGCTGTACTTGGCTGTGCGCTTCGAGTGGAAGTTTGCCGTGGCTGGCATTTTCGCCAACCTGCACGATGTGATCATCATCATCGGCTTTTTTGCCTTCTTCCAATGGGAGTTCTCGTTGGCCGTTTTGGCCGCGGTGTTGGCGGTACTGGGCTATTCGGTCAACGAGTCGGTGGTGATTTTTGACCGCATCCGCGAAACCTTTCGTCGCCAGCGGAAGATGAACACCCGTGAAACGATTGATCACGCCATCACCAGCACCATCAGCCGTACGCTGATCACCCATGGCTGCACTTTGATGATGGTGTTGTCCATCTTGTTTTTCGGCGGCCAAACGCTGCATGATTTCGCTGTGGCCTTGACGATCGGTATTTTGTTCGGCATCTACTCTTCGGTTTTCGTCGCCGCGGCGATTGCCATGTGGCTGGGTGTCAAACGCGATGATCTTGTGAAACCTTTGTCCAAAGCGCTTGATCCTGAAGACCCGAACGCCGGCGCTGTGGTGTAGAGTCATAAAACTCAATCGACTTTTCTTTTCTCCCAGTCCGTTCACCTCTCCTCATGCCCTCCAACGCCTACTCGATGGCACTGGCTGCACAAGCGCGCCGTGCTTACGTCGAAGGCCTGCTGAACGGACTGCCCGACGTTGTTCAGGCGATTGATCAAAGCGTGCGCCTGCTGCTCAGTCAGGTTGCTGAACCTTCGCTGGTCGCGCGCCGGCGCATGGCCGTCGAGGAAATGACGCGCCTTGGCAACCCCTGGTTGAACACGCTGCTGGATACATTGCGCAAAGCTGCGGCTTCTGGCGTTATGCCCGCTTCTATTGCCATCGAAGTGCCACCAGGCGGGCGCCGGCTTCCTTTCAGCTTGGTCGACAACGCGGTGATCGAAAACGAAATCGTCAGTTCGCGGCTTGCGTTGGCGATGATGGAACGGGCGTCTTGGGAATTCAATGACTTGTGTTCGCGCATCAACCTGCTTGAAGCAAACGAAGAACTTCCAGCCAATGACCTGCTGCGGCCGCATGTGATAGCCCGTACGATTACGTCAACTTGGCAGGCGTGCGGCTTTGAGCCGAACGTCTGGCGCACGTTGCAAACGGTGATCCATGATGAATTTTCGAACTTC
>JANXMO010000561.1 GCA_025354615.1 Burkholderiales bacterium
GCTGCTGCGCAACCGGATGGCGCTGAGCATTGCCTTGGCCACGCCAACGCCCGAAGTGATTGCCGAGCGAACGGCGCAGGTGGAAAAGAACATCGCCAAAATCACTGACATCTGGGCCGTTTATGCCGCCACTCAACTGACGCCTGAAGAAAAAACCATTGCCACCGACCTGGTCGAAAAGCGGAAGACTTTCGTTCAGCAAGGCTTGTTGCCCGCCGTTGCGCTGCTGCGTGCCAACGACCTGGAGCAAGTGCAGCGCGTGATGACGCAAAAAATCCGGCCCTTGGGCCTGGCGGTGGAGCAGTGCCTGGAGGCGCTGGTCAAGGTGCAGCTTGATGAAGCGCATCGGGTGTTCGACAGCGCCCGCACCCAAGCGGCCACCCTGCGCAATGTGTCGATTGCGTTGATGGCCTCGGGCCTGCTGTTGAGTTTTTTCTTCGGGTTCTGGACGGTGCGCTCGATGGCCCGCCAGCTGGGCGGTGAGCCGGGCGAAGCGGCCGACGTGGCGCAGCGCGTGGCCGCCGGTGATTTGAGCGCCGTGGTCCATCTGCACGCCGGCGACACGCACAGCGTGATGGCGCACCTGCAGCAAATGCAGGCCAGCCTGGCCGGCGTGGTGTCGGACGTGCGGAAGAACGCCGAATCGGTGGCCACGGCTTCGTCGCAAATCGCCCAGGGCAACAACGACCTGAGCCAGCGCACCGAGCAGCAAGCCTCAGCCTTGCAGGAAACCGCCGCGTCGATGGAAGAACTCGGCTCCACCGTCAAGCAAAACGCCGACAACGCCCAGCAAGCCAGCCAGTTGGCGCTGAAAGCCAGCACGGTGGCGCGCAAGGGCGGCGACGTGGTGGCCGAGGTCGTCGAGACCATGAAGGGCATCAACGACAGCTCGAAGAAGATTGCCGACATCATCAGCGTCATCGACGGCATTGCCTTCCAGACCAACATCCTGGCGTTGAACGCTGCCGTTGAAGCAGCACGCGCCGGCGAGCAGGGCCGCGGCTTTGCCGTGGTGGCCAGCGAGGTCAGAAGCCTGGCCAGCCGTTCGGCCGCGGCGGCAAAAGAAATCAAGGGCTTGATCAACGCCAGCGTGGCGCGTGTCGAGCAGGGCACGGCGCTGGTCGGCCAGGCAGGTGTGACGATGTCGGAAGTGGTGGGCTCGATTCAGCGGGTCACCGACATCATGGGTGAAATCAGCAGCGCCAGCAGCGAACAAAGCGCCGGCGTGTCGCAAGTCGGCTCGGCCGTCAGCCAGATGGACCGCGTGACACAGCAAAACGCCGCGCTGGTCGAACAAAGCGCCGCCGCGGCGGAAAGCCTGACGCAGCAGGCGCGGCAGTTGGTGCAGTCGGTGGCGGTGTTCAAGCTGGCGGGCGGTTTGAACACCACGCCGGCAGCGGCTCACAACGCGGCCAACAGCGCGACCGCCAGCGTGAGCGCGCCGCCCCGGCCAGCTACCCCGACTGCCGCAGCCACCCGCAAACCCGCGCCGCACCTGGAACGCCGCGGCGCCGGGCGGGCGCAGAACGTCACGCGGCCAGCCTTTGGGCAGGCCAAGGCCGGCGCCGCGGCGGCGCCGGCATCGGCTCCGCCCGCCACGGTCAAACCAGCCGCCCAGCCCACTAGCGCCAGCAACGACACGGGCGACTGGGAAAGTTTTTGACCGTACCGATTTCGCCCTGCCAACAACGCCTTCGTTTCTTATGCGCGTGAGCGGCGCACTTGGACCACCATGGCGCCATTCGTTGCAACAAATGGGAGCATCGAATGCTTCTCCGACTTTTATTGATCCGGCACATTTGAACTTGAAAGAACGCCTGATGGCATTGGCTCCCTCGCCCTCTGGGAGCGGGTGGGGGGGAGGGCAGCCGTGCCGCCATAGCCGCCCCTGTTCATGCCATGCGCCGGTTCTCTCCCGCCCGCGGGAGAGGGAG
>JANXMO010000598.1 GCA_025354615.1 Burkholderiales bacterium
GCACTTCAAGCGCTTGCTCGACATCCAGGCGGGCAAATGCATCCAGCGCTTTACGCAATTGGGCAATCGCCAGTTCCGACTCGAAAACCAGATCGTTGACCGGTAACCGCAGCCGGCTTGACACACCGGTGTTGATCAAGCGCTGCACGGTGCGCGCCACGCGGGCGGCTTCATCGCCCACGCGCTCGAGATTGGCAATCGTTTTGCTGATGGCAATCAACAGGCGCAAGTCACGTGCAGTGGGCTGCCGCCGCGCAATGATGGACTGCAAGTCGCGGTCGATTTCGACTTCCATTGCATTGATGGTTTCTTCTTTGACCAGCACTTCAGACGCCATCTCGGCATTGAAAGTCGTCAAGGCAAAAACGGCTTGTGCCACCTGGGCTTCGGCCAGGCCGCCCATCTCGAGCACTCGGGTTGAGATGCCACTGAGTTCAGAATCAAACTGGGTGGAAAGGTGTTTGTCGCTCATGTTGCGTCCTTGGTCCCGCGTCAGCCAAAGCGGCCGGTGATGTAGTCTTCGGTGTCTTTCTTTTTCGGCTTCATGAACAGTTCGGACGTCGGACCAAACTCGACCAGGTCACCAAGATACATGTAGGCGGTGTAGTCGGAACTGCGTGCCGCCTGCTGCATGTTGTGCGTGACGATGACAACGGTGTATTCACTCTTGAGTTCATGCACCAGCTCTTCAATCTTGGCCGTCGAGATCGGGTCGAGTGCCGAACACGGCTCATCAAGCAGCAGCACTTCGGGTTTGATGGCAATGCCGCGCGCAATGCACAAGCGCTGTTGCTGCCCGCCCGATAAACCGGAGCCGTTTTGGTTAAGCTTGTCTTTCACCTCGTTCCACAAGGCCGCTTTCTTCAACGCCCATTCAACACGCTCATCCATTTCCACCCGCGGTAAGGCTTCAAACAAGCGAACACCGAAAGCAATGTTGTCGTAAATCGACATGGGAAAAGGCGTTGGCTTTTGAAACACCATGCCGACTTTGGCGCGAATCAGTGAAATGTCTTGGCGCGAAGTCAGGATGTTGTCGCCATCGAGAAGAATCTCGCCTTCGGCCCGCTGCTCAGGGTACAACTCGAACATGCGGTTGAAGGTCCGCAGCAGTGTTGACTTGCCACAGCCGGACGGTCCAATAAAAGCCGTCACCTTGTTTTCTGGAATATCGAGACTGATGTTTTTAAGCGCTTGAAATTTTCCGTAGTAGAAATTGAGTTGCCGTATCGACAACTTCGTTTTCTCAGTCACCGGCTTTTTGATTTGCGTGTCCATTGCGTATCGGTTGTCAGTTTTTGCTGCGAAACAGCAGCCGCGCGAGAAGATTGAGTCCCAACACGCCCAGCGTAATCAAGAAGACGCCGGCCCAGGCCAGCT
>JANXMO010000615.1 GCA_025354615.1 Burkholderiales bacterium
AGGCGCTGCAGCCGCTCGTCACCGAAAAACTGCTGCCACGGCAGATCGGCCGCCGCAACGGTGGTTTGCTGCTGGGGTTGTTGTTGTTGGTGAAATTCAGCGGCACCTGACGACACGTCAACAGGCGGCGGGAAGGCAGCCGCGACTGGCGCTGCGGGGCGTTCATACCGCGGCGCCATGCTGGCGCAGCCGCTGACGAGCGCCAGCAGGCCGGCGGGCAGCCAGACCGCTGTCGCGGTGAAAAGCCTTCGAACGTACACGGGCAAGGCCGGCGCTGCAGCGTCGGCAGCGGTGGCTGCGCGCTGGCGTCGGCCGTTGAATGTTGCTGCCCACCGGGCCTTCATCACGACGCTCCCCTTTCATTTTCTATACGCAGCGCCTCGGGCGCTGGCGGCGGCGCGGCGCGGCCTTTGAACAGGCTGCGCACGACGACGAAAAACACCGGCACGAAGAACACCGCCAGCACGGTGGCGGTGAACATGCCGCCCATCACCCCGGTGCCGATGGCGCGCTGGCTGGCCGAGCCGGCGCCGGATGAAACCACCAGCGGCAGCACGCCGAGGATGAAAGCCACCGAGGTCATCAGGATCGGCCGGAAACGCAGGTGGCAGGCCTCGAGCGTGGCCTCGATCAACGGTTTGCCGCTGGCTTGCAAGTCTTTGGCGAACTCGATGATCAAAATCGCGTTCTTCGCTGACAGGCCGATCACGGTGATCAGGCCGACCTTGAAGAACACGTCGTTCGGCATGCCGCGCAAGGTCACGCCGAGCACCGCGCCCAGCAGGCCCAGCGGCACGACAAGCAGCACGGCAAAAGGAATCGACCAGCTCTCGTACAGCGCCGACAAGCACAGGAACACGGCCAGCAGCGAGAACACGATCAACACCGTGGCTTGCGAGCCGGAGAGTTTTTCCTCGCGTGACAAGCCGGTCCACTCAAAGCCGAAGCCGGGCGGCAGCTGCTGCGACAGGCGTTCGAATTCGGCCAGCGCGTCACCGGTGCTGTAGCCGGGCGCGGCATCCCCGGCAATCCGCATGGTCGGGTAGCCGTTGTAGCGCACGGTTTGCACGGGGCCTGTGATCCAGCGGGTGCTGGCGAAAGCGCCCAGCGGCACGAGGGTGCCTTTGTTGTTGGTGACGTTGAGTTTCAACAAGTCATCGGGCTGCATGCGCTGCGGCGCATCGGCCTGCACGACGACACGCTGCAACCGGCCGGCGTTCGGAAAGTCATTGACATAGGCCGAGCCGAGCGCAGTGGACAGCACGGTGTTGATCGCGTCGAAGCCGACGCCCAGCGCGCTCGCCTGGTCGCGGTCGATGTCCAGCTGCAGCTGGGGCGCGTCTTCCAGCCCGTCGGGCCGCACGCCGGCCAGCACCTTGCTTTGCGAGGCCATGCCGAGCATCTGGTTGCGCGCCGCCAGCAGCGCGGCGTGGCCGGCGCTGGCGCGGTCTTGCAGACGGAAGGTAAAGCCGGTGGCGTTGCCGAGCTCAGGAATTGACGGCGGGCTGAGCGTGAAGATGAAAGCATCGCGCACGCCCGACAACGCACCAAAGGCCCGGCCGGCCAGCGCCTGCGCCGAGTGCGCGGCGCCGGCGCGTTCGTCCCACGGCTTGAGCGGCACGAAGGCGAGCGCCGCGTTCTGGCCGACGCCTGAGAAACTGAAGCCGAGCACGCTGACCATTTTGTCGACCTCGGGCTGCTTCAAAAAGAAGGCCTCGGCCTGCTGCACCACAGCCAGCGTGCGCTCTTGCGTGGCGCCGGGCGGCAGCTGCATGTTGGCGATGATGTAGCCCTGGTCTTCATTGGGCAGGAAGGACGACGGCAGCCGCACGAACAGAAACGCGACCAACGCGACCAGCACCGCAAACAGCAGCACGAAGCGCCCGGTGCGGCGCAAAATTTTGGCCACCCAGCCCTCATAGCCGTGCGTGGTGCGGCTGAAGCCGCGGTTGAACCAGCCAAAAAAACCTTTGCGCTCGTGGTGGCCTTGCGGCACCGGCTTGAGCAGCGTGGCGCACAGCGCTGGCGTGAGCGACAGCGCGAGGAACACCGAAAACAGCATCGAGCTGACCATGACGAGCGAGAACTGGCGGTAGATGTTGCCCACCGAGCCGGCGAAAAACGCCATCGGCATGAACACCGACACCAGCGTGACGGTGATGCCGATCAATGCCGCAGTCACCTGCTTCATCGCTTTGCGCGTGGCCTCCAGCGGCGACAGGCCCTCGGTGGCCATGATGCGCTCGACGTTCTCGACCACGACGATCGCATCGTCGACCAGGATGCCGACGGCCAGCACCATCGCGAACATGGTCAGCACGTTGATCGAATAGCCGAGCGTGAACATCACACCAAAAGCGCCGAGCAGCGCCACCGGCACGACGATGGTCGGAATCAGCGTGTAGCGCAGGTTCTGCAGGAACAAATACATCACCAGGAAGACGAGGATCACCGCCTCGACCAGCGTTTCGACGACCTGGCTGATCGAAATCTTGACGAACTTGGAGCTGTCGTAAGGGATGTCGTACTTGACGCCGGGCGGGAAGTACTTCTTCAGCTCTTCCATGCGCTGGCGGATCGCGGTGGCGGTGGCCAGCGCGTTACCGGTGGGCGACAACTGCACGCCGATGCCGGTGGACGGCTTGCCGTTCAACCGCGTCGAGCGGCCGTAGTCCTGCCCGCCCAGCTCGATGCGGGCGACGTCACGCAGGCGCACGGTAGAGCCGTCGGTGTTGGCGCGCAGCACGATGGCGCCGAACTGCTCGACGTTGGCCAGCTGGCCGGCGACGACGACGGTAGCCGACACCGTTTGGCCGGCGCGGATCGGCAAGTCGCCGATCGTGCCCGACGATACCTGCGCGTTCTGCGCGCGAATGGCGTTGTTGACGTCGGCCGGGCTCAGCCCGTAGCCGACCAGCTTGGCGGGGTCGATCCAGACGCGCATCGCGCGTTCGGTGCCGAACAGCTGCGCTTGGCCGACGCCGGGAATGCGCTGAATCTCGGGCAGCACGCTGCGCGACGCGTAGTCGCCCAGCGCGATCGGGTCGAACGCCGGGGTGTCGGACAACAAAATGGTGAACAGCAGAAAGTTGGACCGCGCCTTGTCGACCCGCACGCCTTGTTGGGTGACGGCCGCCGGCAGCCGCGGCGAGGCGCGGCTGAGGCGGTTCTGCACGTCGACCTGCGCCAGCGCCGGGTCGGTGCCGGTTTCGAACGTCAGCGTGATGGTGCCGGCGCCGTTGGCCTGGCTGACCGACTCGGTGTAGATCAACCCGGGCGAGCCGTTCATTTCCTGCTCGATGATGCTGATGACGCTGTCTTCCAGCGTTTGCGCCGACGCGCCGGGGTAGACAGCGGAAATCACAATGGCGGGCGGCGCCACCGTCGGGTACTGGGCGATCGGCAGCTGGCGCACCGCCACGCTGCCGAGCACGATGATGAACAGCGCAATCACCCACGCGAAGATGGGCCGGTTGATGAAGAACTGAGCCATGGCGGGCAGGCTTTCAGCGTGCCGGCTGCGACGCGGCAGCCGGGGTGGA
>JANXMO010000616.1 GCA_025354615.1 Burkholderiales bacterium
GTGCCGATTTGTCGAAAGCAGAACGCGCTGCGTTGCGGGCCCGCGTGGCGGCGCGGCCGCAGCGGTATGTGGCACAGGAGTGGGTGCATGTGTCGCAAGCCCCTGTGCTCGAGCGCGGTGATCCGGCTGAAGCTGCGAAAGGGCGGCAGGAATTGATCAAGTCCCGAACAGTGGGTTTGCGCGTGTTTGCCGTGGCCACGCCGACGGGCTGGCGGGTGATGCCGGGTGGCCTGACGCGGGTGGCGGGCGACGGTGATGCCCGCGTCATCGCGATGCAGCGCGGCGGCCGGTCGAAAGACACCTGGGTGCTGTCGAACGCGCCGGTCAACGCCGGCCTGTCGCTGCTGCACCGCACGGTGCAAGCGGGTGATCTGGTCAACGCGCGGGCCAACGTGCCATCACGCGCCGCCGAAAACCTGTTCTGGATGGGTCGTTACAGCGAACGCTGTGACGCCGCCGCCCGCCTGTTGCGCGTGGCCATCGACGGCGTGCTGGACGAAGCCGCTCAGCCGGCCGACGGCGCGTTGCCGGCCATCGTGCTGGCCGAGCGCGTCGGCCTGATCGCCGACACCGACAACCCCGGGCCCGACCTGCTGCGGGCCGCCACCCACCCCGACGAAGGCCTGGGCGAGCGGCTGCGCAGCCTGGCCCGCGTGGCCTTCAATCTGCGTGACCGCATGTCGGCCGACAACTGGCGCTCGTTGAACCAACTGATCAGCGACCCCGTGTTTCGCCACGGCTTGTCGACCACCGCCATGGGCCTGCCACTGGCGCTGGGCTGGCTCGACAGGGCGGTGGCGTCGATGATGACGCTGTCCGGTTTCATGCTTGACGGCATGACGCGCAGCGCCGGCTGGCGCTTTTTGGCGATGGGCCGGCGCATTGAACGGCTGGCCAGCCTGTGCAGCGCCATCGAGGTCGCCACGGTTGAAGGCCGCAGCCACACACCCGACTGGCTGCTCGAGTACTGCGACTCAAGCGTGACCTATCGCTCGCGTTACCTGGCGCTGCCCGAGTGGCTGCCGGTGCTCGACCTG
>JANXMO010000617.1 GCA_025354615.1 Burkholderiales bacterium
TAGACCAGGTTGAGCATGCAGACAAAGCTTACAAAGAGGACGCTTCCACCCTGGCCGTCAAAAGCAGACACGATTCATTAAAAGGCTTGAATTTCATCGGCAGTACGCTCACGCCAGTATTGCTGGGTACTGCGACTACCATCCGATTTTGGGCGGCACCTGCTATTGCTTTAAAAACTGCTTCTTACTTGGCTGGCACCTCAACCGCGGCAGGTGCAGCTGTTTTTGTCACCGCGCTAGGCGGGAGGGAATTGGCCAAAGTGATGCCCTTGATAAGTGAAAAGCGTGTGCCCAACTTCATTGGTGGAACGCAGAAATTGCCTATGTACAAGCTTGAGCTGTTGAACAAGGACAAGCCAGCCGCAGCATTTTCAGACATTGGCGTGGGCTTCAAACGGACGATGGCGGAAATAGCGGATCGGGCTATATATTCTGTGCGGTTGCCTACCCGTTATGCCGGTGGGGATATATTGAACCAAGTGGGTAGTACCCTAAAAGATATACTTTTATCTATGGAAGCAAACACAGCTGGCGAAGCTCAGGCTGCTTATATTTTATCGCCTTGGAGGCGTGTTGAAGGAGCTCAACCTCGAGCTTATGAAATTAAAGTTCCAGGTGAATTTACTACGGAGGAACTTGCCAACAAAAGTGATTGGAAAATAGGGCTTCAATTATCTGTTCAAGCTGCTACTTCATCTTATATTTGGCGAATTAGCCAGCCTGCTGGGGGGAATGAATTCGATTTAGGGGCGAAGGTCGATCTGATTCGAGATATTGATCAAGCCGTACGTCGCGCGCATGTCGAGGCTTTGCGGCCAGAGATTATACATACTCTGGACCAGGCAGTTCTCATGGCGGAAAGAGATGGAGTGTCGGATCCTGTGGATCTGGAACGAGGACTTATAAGTGATATCACGCCAGAAATGTACGGGGCTTGCCAGCAAGTGACGGAGGTATTGGAAAATCCCAATTTATCTTTGGCGAAAGTTAATGGGGCGGTAGCGCATTTGAAACCTGAAATGCAACGTTTAAACGAAACCGCTCGCTCTACCATAAGAGAAAATTTCCATGATTTCCATGCGGAAATGTCAAAGGCTTTCAATATGTTGACAGACGCTGCCAAGCAATTGAAAACCCACGACGCTGTTGAAGAGCGCCGAAACGGCAAACCGGCCGGTGAACCGCCACCGGCAGCTGCTGCTGCGGCCACAGCCTAAGCGCGTTTTGAGGGCGGCTGTCATGGAAAGTGACAAGGTGGCGCACAGGGAAACCCAACTAAAAAAAATGCTGGGTGCCTGTGCCGCCGGCGGACAGCCGCGGTCTCGCTGTTGTCCGCACCTTTGCCGCATGGACACGACGGTGGCAATCGGTGGAGTTGGCGAGGGTTGAGGCGCTGACGGTGAATGGCGGCAAAGGTTTTTTCAACCCGTGTGTTGCGGGTGGTGCGGCGCGGTGTTGGCAGCCGTGCTTTTGAAGCGGGTGACGCGGTTTTTCATTCAATTCAGTTTCTTTTCACGCCCAGCTTGAAGGCCACCATGGCCCGCAGCCGGGCGGGCGCCACCGGTTTGATCAACAAGTGAAAGTCATCGCGTTGCGCCTCGTTTTCGTGCCCTGACAGGCTGCTGCCGGTGACGACGATGGCGGGCAGGGCGGCGCCGAAATGCTGGCGCAAGAGGCGGATGGCGTCGATGCCGGTGCGGCCTGACTCGAGGCGGTGGTCGGTGATCACCAGGTCGGGCGGTGGCTCGGTTGCGGGGCGGGCGGCGGCCCAGGTGGCGCAGGTGGTGTGGCTGTCAAAGCTGGCGAGCGTGGCGCCCCAGGTGTGCAGCAAGGCTTCGAGCCCGGCGCGCACCGCGGGTTCGTCTTCAACCAGCACGATCAGTCGGCCGGCCAGTGTCAAGCCGGCGGATGTGCTGGCCCGTGGCGCTTCGGTGCGGGTTGCCGGCAATTGGCCGATTGGCAACTGGAGTGTGAACACACTGCCGTGGTCAGGGCGTGAGCGCAGCGTCAGCGGTGCGCCCATCAACCCAGCCAGCCGTTTGACGATGGCCAGCCCCAGGCCGAGGCCCTTGTGCTGCTCGGGCGGCAGTGCGGCGCCGTTGGTGGGCAGCTGGTAGAACTCCTCAAAGATGCGCTGCTGGTCGGCTTCGTCGATGCCCGGGCCGGTGTCCCAGACCTGCAGCAACAGCTGCTCGCCGCGCGGACGGGCGCTGACGAGCACGCTGCCGTCTTGCGTGTAGCGGATGGCGTTTGACACGAGGTTGCGCACGATGCGCTCGACCAGCACCGGGTCGGCGTGCGCCACGTGCCAGCCGCCGCGAAAGCGCAACGCCAGGCCTTTTTCGAAGGCGTTCGGCTCGAAGCCCAGACGCAGCTTGCGCAGCAGGCCTTCGATGGCGAAGGGCTGCGGGTGAACGTCGACGCCGCCGCTGTCGATGCGCGTGATGTCGAGCAGCTCGCAGAACAGGCTTTCGAGTGCGTCGACCGAGCCGTTGATGCTGTTGACCAGGTGCACCACTTCGGCGTCGTTGTTGTGTGTCTTGGCGCGCAGCGCTTCGGCGAACAGGCCCATGGCGTGCAATGGCTGGCGCAGGTCATGGCTGGCGGCGGCGAAGAACTGGGTTTTGGCGCGGTTGGCCACTTCGGCCTCTTGGCGGGCGGCTTCGGCGGCCTGTTTTTCCGCATGCAGCTGCAGCGCCAGCCCATCGGCTTGCAGCTTCAGGTCGATGGCGCGGTGCAGGGCTTGGCGGTAGGCGTGCGCCAGCACCGAAGTGGTTGCAAAAATGGTCAACAGCACACCGGCCAGCTGCCAGCTGCCCGGCGTGCCATTGCTGGCCACGCGCGCGGCCAGCGGCACGCAGCACAGCGCGGTGAACAGCATGAACACCCGCGGTTGATGGGCCAACACGGGCACGGCGACCGCGCAAAAGGTGTAGACGGTGATGATCAACCCGACCTGTTGCATCGAGTTGCCCAAACCGTAGAACAGCCAGGCGGTGGCGCCCCACAGCGCGCCTGAAACCAGCGTGCCCAGGTTCCACGCCCATTGCCAGCGCCGCCATTGCGCCGGTGTGCACGGGTCGGCACGGCGAAACCGCCGCAGCAGCGCCAGCCGGGCGCCCAGCATCACCGCATAAGCCGCCAGCCAGCCGGCCAGCAACGCCGCTGGCGCCGCCGCGCCCAGCAGCACCCCCACGATGGCCAGGCCCACGGCATTGCCCGCCAGCGTGGCGGGCAGGAAGTCGAAACTGCTGCGCACCTCTTCTTGCAAGCGTGAGCTGGGGCGGGCGGGTTGGCCGTCGATTGCCGTTGCGGCAAAGCCGTTGCTCATGGACGCCTTTTTCTGCTGCGCGCTGGCGTATTTATTGATCCGGCAAATTTAAAGTTGCAAGCATGCCTGCATTGGCTTCCTCTCCCGCTTGCGGGAAAGAGTAGGAGTGGCGCCATTGCATCCACTATTGGTGCCATGCGCCGTCCCTCACCCCGGCCCTCTCCCGCGGGCGGGAGAGGGAGTTCATGTTCATCGGCAACCGATTCACGTTTGTTGATGCCGGCTTAATAACCTTGAAACCGCTCAGCACTGCGCTCATGCCGGTTTGCCCCATTCATGCTGCAGCCCGCCGGGTTCAACCGCCATCTGGCTGACGGCCAGCACCGCCTGGGTGCGCGAGCTGACGTTGAGCGCCCGCAGCACGGCGGCGACGTGGTCTTTGACGGTGTCGACCGACAGGTTCAGCTCGCGCGCAATCAGCTTGTTCGGCTGGCCCTGCAGCAGCAGCGCCATGACCTCGGTTTGCCGCGGCGTCAGCCCCAGCGCCGCCAGCGGTGCCTGGGTTTGAAAGCCGCCACGGGTGGCGGCCTGGCCGATGGCGCCCAGCGGCGAGCGGGCCGCGCCGCCGCCGTCGCCGCCTGGTTGCGCACCGAGCGTCATCGATGGCACGTAAATCCCGCCCATCATCACCATGCGCAGCGCTTCGAGCAGCGCTTCGTTCGAACTGCGCTTGGGGATAAAGCCCATCGCACCAGCGTCGATCGAGCGGATCACGTCTGCAGCGCGGTCGCTGGCCGACACCACGACCACCGGCAGGTCGGGGTAAGTGGTGCGCAGTTCGGCCAGCACGTCGAAGCCGTTGGCGTCGCCCAGGTGCAGATCAAGCAGCACCAGATCGAAGTGGCCGCCGGCTTGCAATTGTTCACGCGCCGCCCGGGCGCTGGCCGCGCCGGTCACCTGCACGTGTTCACCCAGCCCATGAATGACCGTTTGCAGAGCCGCCAAAATCAACGGGTGGTCATCGACCAGCAGGACGTTCATAGGCGGTTCCCTGGGATCAAGCGCCATGGCGGCGTAAAAAAAAGAAGACGGGGCCCATCGGAGTGATGGCAAAACCCCATGCAAGGCAGGGTGATGTTAGCGTTGCGGCCTCGCGTGCGAGTCACGCCGCGCTCCTCGTGTTTGCCGTCTTCTATTTGCCAACTGCCATGCCCGAGTTACCGTCTGCCGCTGTTGTCGGCCCGCCCCATATCGTGGTGATCGCGGCCCACCCGGCCATGGAGCAGTCACGCGTCAACCATGCGCTGCTGCAAGCCGTGCGGGCCCTGGCTGGCGACGGCGTGGCGGTCGAAGTACGCGACCTGTATGCGCTGTACCCCGACTACCTGATCGACGTCGCCGCGGAGCAGGCCTGCCTGGCGGCGGCGTCGCTGATCGTCTGGCAGCACCCACTCCACTGGTATGGCATGACGCCGCTGATGAAGCTCTGGGTCGACGAGGTGCTGACCTTTGGCTGGGCTTACGGCCCGGGCGGCACGGCACTGGCGGGCAAGCCGCTGTGGCTGGTGACCAGTACCGGCGGCACGCGGGACAGCTATCACCCCGACAGCTACAACCGCTATGCCTTCACTGCTTTCGTGCCGCCCTATGAACAAACCGCGGCGCTGTGCGGCATGCGGTTCATTGAGCCACTGGTGCTGCATGGCGCCCACCACGCCAGCGCCGACGCGGTGGCGGCCCACGCCGAGACCTATTGCCAGCGTCTGCGCCGCCACCCGGCGTGGCCGCAAGACGATGCCGCGGGCGACGGTGATTGCGCGGATTGCGCCGTGCCGGCCACCGCCCGCCCGGCGGCCACGCGCGAAGCGCACCGCGCCGAATGATGGAACACGGCAACTGGCTCACCGGCAGCCTCGTCTACCTCACCGCCGCGGTGCTCGCGGTGCCGCTGGCGCGGTTGCTGGGGCTGGGCTCCATCATCGGCTACCTGGCCGCCGGCATCGCCATCGGCCCGTGGGGGCTGGCGCTGGTCACCGACCCGCAGGACATGCTGCATTTCGCCGAATTCGGTGTCGTGTTGATGCTCTTCCTGGTCGGCCTGGAACTCGAGCCGCGCCGGCTGTGGGCCTTGCGGCGGCCGATTTTTGGCTGGGGCAGCGTGCAGCTGTTCGGCTCGGCGCTGTTGATGACGGGCGCCGGCCTGCTGGCGGGCGCCGATTGGCGGCTGGCGTTGGTGGCGTCGCTGGG
>JANXMO010000631.1 GCA_025354615.1 Burkholderiales bacterium
GGCCTGCGCACGCGCACGCTGGGCCGCGTGTCGATGGACTTGCTGGCGGTCGACCTGTCGGCGCTGCCCGATGCGGTGCCAGGCAGCGAGGTCACGCTGTGGGGTTGCGGCCCGCGAGGCAGCGTGCTGCCGATCGACGAGGTGGCCCATACTGCGGGCACCATTGGCTACGAATTGATGTGCGCTCTGGCGGCCCGCGTGCCGGTCAGCGTGGCCGCTTGAGCAACACGGGGGCTGCGCGCGCGCTCACCACGGCACGGGCTGGCCACTGACGTCGAAAAAACCGCCGCTGTCGGTAGCCTGCAGCCGCTCGACCAGCGCCAGCAGCTGGGCCGTGGCGGCCGGCGGCGTCTGCACCGCCAGGCCCGACTTGCGAAACGGCTGTGACAACGGCGTGGCCACCGTGCCCGGGTGCAGTGCGACACACAGCGCCTGCGGCCGGCTGCGCCGCAGCTCGATGGCGGCGCAGCGCAGCAGCTGGTTCAGCGCCGCCTTCGAGGCGCGGTAGCTGTACCAGCCGCCCAGCCGGTTGTCGCCAATGCTGCCAACCCGCGCCGACAACGCGGCGAATACCGACCGCCCTTCGCGCGGCAGCAGCGGCAGCAGGTGCTTGGCCAGCAGCGCCGGGCCGATGGCGTTGACCGCAAAAGCCCGCGCCATTTGCGCCGCGTCAATGTCGCGCCAGCTTTTTTCCGCCGCCACACCTGGACCTTGCAGCACGCCGC
Source organism: Burkholderiales bacterium (assembly GCA_025354615.1). Lineage (GTDB taxonomy): Bacteria > Pseudomonadota > Gammaproteobacteria > Burkholderiales > Burkholderiaceae_C > JANXMO01. The sequence continues at coordinate 726 of JANXMO010000631.1, forward strand.
TGGCCACCATCACCAACCGCAGCGGCGCGCTGGCGGTCGCAATCGCGGTCGCCAGTTGCGCTGCGGCATGCGCCACGCTGGCTTCGTCGGTCAAATCCAGTGCAATGTCGCCGCTGCGTCCCAACGCCAGCACTTGCGCATAACGGCCGTCGCTGCGCAGCTGCGCGAGCAGCGCGCTGCCAATGCCACCAGACCCCACCACCACGGCGGTTGCCGCATCAAAAACAGACATGCGGCGCATTCTGGGTGCACTGGGGTTTTGAGGGGCTTCATTTGGCCGATGCCAATGCGCGCAGCGGCAACCCGGCGTGCAGCAAGGCGGCAAAACTTTCATTGCGCAGGGGTTGCGAGAACAAAAAGCCCTGCACGCAATGGCAACCGCGCTGCATCAAAAAATCGGCCTGCGCCCAGGTCTCGACGCCCTCGGCCACCAGCTTCAGGTTCAGGCTCAGGCCCATCGCGATGATGGCGGCAGTCAGCGCGGCGTCGTTCGGGTCGGTCAGCAAGTCCTTGATGAAACTGCGGTCGATCTTCAGCACGTCGACCGGAAAGCGTTTCAGATACGTCAGCGACGAGTAACCGGTGCCGAAGTCGTCGATCGACAAGCCCAACCCCATCGCCTTGAGCTGCGCCAGCAACTGGCTGGCGCGGTCCAGGTCGCGCATCAAGCCGCTTTCGGTGACTTCAAATTCCAGCTCCAACGCGCCGATGCCGCTGTCGGCCATGGCTTTGCGGATGACGTCGGGCAGCTGTTCGTTCTGCATGCTTTTGCCGTCCAGATTGACCGACACCGGCACCACCGGCACACCGGCGTTGCGCCAGGCGGCGAGTTGCCGGCATACCGTGGTGATGACCCAGTCCGTGATGGGCACGATCAGCCCCGACTCCTCGGCCACCGGAATGAATTCATCGGGGCTGACCGCGCCGCGCAGCGGGTGCTGCCAGCGCAGCAGCGCTTCA
>JANXMO010000640.1 GCA_025354615.1 Burkholderiales bacterium
GTCATCGCCGCGCTGGCGGCCGCTGGCGGCGCCGCGGTCTGGGCTGTTTGGCGTCCCTCCTTGCCCGTTGCAAAGGCGACGGCGAAAGCCTCTGCGATTGGATCTGCAACCGCTCAATCGGCTGGCGACACGGCGTCCACCGCTGCGGTGGATACAGCGCTGGCCGTTGTTACTGGGCCTGCATCAACGAACTTGAAACGGCGACTCCCTCTCCCGCCCGCGGAAGAGGGCCGGGGTGAGGGATGGCGCAGGGCATCAACAGGGGATGCCATGGCGGCAGCGCTGCCCTCACCCCAGCCCTCTCCCGCAGGGAGAGGGAGCCAATCCCCAATCCGCCAGATCGATTACTTGCACCGCGCCCGGCCGCGGCGCCAAGCCGCAGCCCAGGCCACGGCAGACGCGCCGCGTGCAGCGGCTGGGTTGTTTGCGCGGATGCTGGCGTCGGCGGCGGCCTGTCTGCTCACTGTCGACGTTGGCGCCTCGCTGTGGCACTTTCCGGTGCTGCGGCTGCCGCTGATGGTCGGTTTTGCGCTCTATGCCGCCGCCTTGTGGCGCTGGCCAGGCGCCTGGCTGTGGGTGCTGCCGGCGATATTGCCGGTGCTGGACCTAGCGCCGTTGAGCGGCCGGTTTTTCCTTGATGAATTCGATCTGGCCGTGCAGTTGACAGTGGCCGTGGCGCTGTGGCGCGATGCGCGGTCGCCATGGCCGGCCTGGACTGTGGCCGGCCCGGGCGGCAGGCTCGCTTGGGCGCTGCTGGGCCTGTCGGTCGCAGTCAGCGCCGCGCTGGCGCTGCAGCCGGAGGGGTTTTGGCCCTGGCCATCGGATGCCAATCAAGTGGCCAGCGAACTGAGCCGCTACAACGCGCTGCGCATCGCCAAGGGCTTCGCTGCGGCCTTCGCCTTGATCGCTTTGCTGCCGCGCAGCGCCCGCAGTGCGGCCGATGCCACCCGCCAGCTGGCCGGCGGCATCGTGCTGGGGCTGGCCGGCGCCACGCTGCTGGCGCTGTGGGAGCGCTGGGCCTACCCCGGGTTGTTCGATTTTTCGAGCAGCCACCGCGTCGGCGCGTTCTTCTCCAGCATGCACAACGGCGGTTCGCACATCGAGGCCTTTCTGGTGCTGGCGCTGCCGTTCCTCGTCGTGGTGGCGGCGCTCACCCGGCATCTCAGCGTGCGCCTGGCCGCGGCGGGGCTGTTCATCGCCGCGGTTTATGTGCTGATGGTCACCTTTGCCCGTGGCGGCTATGGTGCTGGCGCGCTGGCATTGGGCGTGGTCATCGGCCTGCTGGCGCGTGGCCGCAAGCCGCGCCGCGCGGCGCTGGTGAGTGGCGGCGTGGCCCTGCTGCTGACCGCCGCACTGGCGGCGAGCGTGCTGGGCGGGCGCTTTGCGCAACAGCGGCTGGCCACCTCGGCGGCCGACCTGGACACGCGCAGCGCGCACTGGCGCGAAACGCTGCGCCTGATGGACCCTGGCGCCGGCACCACGCTGTTCGGCATGGGCCTGGGCCGGTTCCCCGATACCTGGCGGCTGGGCAACGCCAGCGGCCACGCGCCGGCCAGCTTTGCCTACGGCCGCGATGCCGCTGAAAAAGGCGGCGCAACGTATCTGCGCCTGGGCGCAGGCGACACGCTGTACGTCGAGCAGTTCGTCGACCTGCGCCCCCAGCGGCCCTACCGCCTGGCGCTGGCCGCCCGCAGCCCGGGCGGCCCGGCGCAGCTCAACGCGTTGCTGTGCGAGCGCACTTACTTCATCTCCTATGGCTGCGTGTCGGCCACTTTCGCAGTGCCCGGCCCGGCTTGGGCGCCATTGCAGGCTTCGCTGAACAGCCAGGCGCTGGGGGCGGGCGGGGCCTTGTCGCGCCGGCCAGTCAAGCTGTCACTGGAAAACACAACACCGGGCACGGTGATCGAACTGCGTGCGCTCGAGCTGACCGATTTGAGCGGCGAGGGCGGCAATGCCAACCTCGTGCGCAACGGTGACTTTGCTGCGGGTGGCGATCACTGGTTCTTCTCGTCCAACTTCAATCACCTGCCGTGGCATGTGAAAAACCTGTGGCTGGGCCTGTACTTTGACCAAGGCCTGCTCGGCGTGGCGGCATTGGCACTGCTGCTGCTCAGTACGCTGGCCGGCGCCATGCGGGCGGCTTGGCGTGGCCAGCCGTTCGCTGCCGCCGCCGTGGCCGCGGCACTTGGCTTCCTGGCTGTGGGCCTGTTCGACAGCTTGTTCGACGCGCCGCGGCTGACGACCTTGTTCCTGCTGGTGCTGGCGGTGGGTGCTGCGCTGGGCCGGCCAGCGGCTGCGGCGCGGCAGCCACGCCAGGCAGCAGCGGGTCCTGCGCCCGCCGACCTCCCGCCTGCAAGCGTTGACACCGCATTCACCGCCGCTGCGCCGCTGGCGACACCTGCGTCTGTCTCTGCACCGCCGTGGCCCGTCACCGCCCGCCGGCTGCTGCTCGGCATTGCCGCGCTGGCGCTGTTGCTGGCGGTTTTTACGCGGTTGCCGGGCGTGCCCTACAGCGTGCGGGCGCTGCTCAATCCTTACCACCCGGTGGCGGCGCCGGTGCTGCTGGCGGTCTTTCTGTTCTGGATGCTGGGCCTGCCGGCGGCTATCGCCCGCGGGCTGCAGTACCGCGGCGCGGCGTTCTGGTTTCCGCTCGCGGTGGCGGCGCAGGCGATCATCGGCTGGGCGCTGCTGCGCGAGGCTGTGCTGCCGGCGATGATCCACAAAGTGGCTGGCTACCCGGTGCTGGGCTGGCCGGGCGAGTGGGAAACGCTGCTGCGCTGCGGCGCATTGCTGGCGGCGCTGGGCTTGTTGCTGACCGGCGGCTGCCTGACGGCGTGGCGTGCCACCGGGCGAGAAGTCCATCTGTGGTTGCTGTGGACTTTGCTGACGCTGCCGTGGCTGCATGTGCTGATCGTCGTTCGCGCCGCCACCGACAACCTGACCGAACTGCTGAACGACGGTTGGGCCACTGATTTGTATCTCCAGGGGTGGCTGCTGTTGGTGGGCGCCACAGCCACGCGGTTGGCAGCTGGCGTTTCACGCGGGGTGCCCGCCACCCGCCCGCAACGGCCGCCGTCTTTCTTGGCCACCGTGCCCAAGTGGGTCTGGGACCTGGGTTCCGTGGCACTGGGCTGGTGCCTGCTGTCGCTCGGGCTGGCATCGGACATCGAAAAATACGGCCAGCACTTTTCCGCGCTTCAATTCCTGCTCAGCACCGACCGCCAGCATTACGCCACCGGCGTGGATCTGGCTTTGCGTTACCTTGTCTTTCATGCCGGTGTGGTCGGCTGTATTGCGCTGGCGCAGTGGCCGTGGTGCCGTCCTTCTTCCGTCAACCGAGCTGCCTTATGAACGCCGCTGCTGCATCCGCTTCTTCGACCGCTCTGATCGCCACCGGCTCGCCGCGTTTCGCCGACCCGCAACTGGCTGCGCTGGCGGCTTCCGCTGGCGCAGGCGCGGCGTGGCAGGCCGCGTTCGCCCGCGACGGCGCCCGCGCCGCGGCCGGCGTGTCGGGCGACTTCGCGGTCGGCCTGCGCGACGCAGCCGGCCGCGTGTTCCTGGCAGTCGATCGTTTCGCCATCCAGACGCTGTGCTACCGCGTCGATGGCCACCCGCTGCGTTTCGCCAGCCGGGCCGATGAACTGGCCGAGATGTCCGACGAGACGGCGATCGACCCGCAAGCGCTGTTCGATTACCTGTACTTCCACGCCATCCCATCGCCACGCACCATTTACAACGGCGTCTACCGGCTGCCGCCGGCGCATTGCGCGGTGTTCGAGAACGGCCAGCTGACTGTTGCGCCTTACTGGGTGCCGGCTTTCGAGGAAACGCGTGGCACTTCGTTCGCCGCGCGGCGCAGCGAATTCCGTGCGCGGCTCGAAGCTGCCGTCACGGCCCAGCTCGATGACGGCCCGCCCGCGTGCTTCCTGAGCGGCGGCACCGACAGCTCGACCGTCGCCGGCCTGCTCGGCCCTGCCGCCGGCCGCACCGCGGCCACGTATTCGATCGGCTTCGACGCCGACGGCTACGACGAAATGGCCTACGCCCGGCTGG
>JANXMO010000653.1 GCA_025354615.1 Burkholderiales bacterium
TTGCGCCGTCAACCCCGGCCGTCGCCGCCGCCGGGCGCCCATCCGCGAGGGTTGGGGCGTTACCGAGGCATCGATTTGCGCGCAGCCGGCTGTACTGGGCCGCGGCGTTGTGGCTGTGGTGCGGCTTTGCGGTGGGCCAAGCTTTGTTGCCGGCGCTGCGCGAAGAAATCATCAGCGTGCCCAAGCCCGGCGCACCGCCGGTCGCGCTGCAGGCCACGATGTTTCGCCCGCCCGGTGATGGCCCGTACCCGCTGGTGATCATCAACCACGGCAAAGCGCCGGGCAACCCGCACGAGCAGCCGCGCGCCCGCTACCTGCCGGCTGCGCGCGAGCTGGTGGCGCGGGGTTATGCCGTCGTGGTGCCGATGCGGCAGGGCTTTGGCGGCTCCAGCGGCGCGTATGTCGGCGGCGGCTGCGACGTGCGCGGCAACGGCCTGGCGCAGGCCGAAGACGTGCGCGCCACCTTGGCTTTCTTTGCTCGCCGGGCGGACATCGATGCGCACCACGTGGTCGTCTTCGGCCAGTCGCACGGCGTGTTGGTGACGCTCGCGGCCGGCTCGCTCGGCCTGCCGGGCGTGGCCGGGCTGGTCAATTTTGCGGGCGGGCTGCGGCTGGAACGGTGCCCCGGCTGGCAGGCCGAGTTGGCGGCGGCTTTTGCCAGTTACGGTGGCCGCACCCGCGTGCCGGCGCTGTTTTTCTATGGCGACAATGATTCCTACTGGTCGGCCGACATCTGGCATGAAATGGTGCGCCGCTATGAAAGCGGTGGTGGCCCGGTGCGCCTGGTGGCTTTCGGTGACTTTGGCGACGACGCGCATGCGCTGTTCGGCTCGGCCGCGGGGGTGCCGGTGTGGTTGCCGGAAGTCGGCCGGTTTTTCCATGCGCTTGGCCTGCCTTTCGACAAGCTGCACGACATTGGCTGGGAGGTGCACGAAACCGCGCCGCCCGCGCCCACCGGCTTTGCGCCGCTGGCCGACGCCGACGCCTTGCCCTTCATCGGCCCCGCCGGGCGCAGCGCCTATGCGGCTTTTCTGGCCGCCGACCCCCCCAAAGCCTTTGCGTTGTCGGCCGGTGGCGCCTGGGCCTGGCGTGGCGGGGTGTCGGCGGCCATGGCGCAGGCGCTGGAGCGTTGCGCCGCGCGCACCTGGGCTGGCGCCTGCAAGCTGTACGCGGTGGACAACCGCGTGGTCTGGGCGCCGGAATGAGCATGATGGCGCCGGCCTTTCACACCTTTGACACGCCGCAGCTGCTGTCGATCGCCGCGGCGCTCGGCTGGGCCAGCGGCCTGCG
>JANXMO010000659.1 GCA_025354615.1 Burkholderiales bacterium
CGCATGCGCAGCAGCCGAAACACCGGCAATTCCTCGCCGTGCACCGAAAACAGCACGTTGCGAAAAAGGATGAAAGCCACGCGCACGTTGCGCGGCGTCTGGTCGTCGTCGATCAGGAAGTCGGAGCGGATGTGCAATTCGCCGTTGTCTTCTTCGTAGAAGCGGGCTGATTCTTCAAGGTCATCATCGACTGCGTCTTCCGGAATGGTGAGCTCGAAATGCTGGGCAATCCAGCCTTTTTCCTCGGCCGTGGGCGCGTCCAGATCGACCCACACCGGATGCAGATGCACCAGCGCTTCAAAGCTTTCGATTTCTTCCTGAAACAGCCGGCCATTGACCAGCGAAAAAACATTCAGCATGAGCGCTCCAACGACCGGCGGCATGCTGCGTGCGCAAGCCAAAATGAACTGTGTTCGGTCGGGCCTTCAAAGCCCATTTGATTCCATGCTGAACCTGTGAAAGGCATGCGGCACTACCAGGGTTAAACCCTTGTTTCAAAAAACAAGTGCTTGCAAAAGCCACAAAATTATCGCACTCGCCGCTCATCTCCTTGGCGCTGCCGGTGTGCCGCAGGCCATACCCGCATGACTTTGCGGGCACGGCTTGTCAGCCGCTGCGAACAGGAGCAAACTGGACTGCAACGGATTCAGCGGGTTGCGGCAACGCAGCCGTCGAAACACCGTTTCCCTTGCCGGCAGCGCCGGTTCCCTCTGCGAAAGGAGTTCCCATGAACTTGACGATCAGCGGTCACCACCTCGATGTTTCCCCGGCTCTGCGTGAATACGTGATGAACAAACTGGAGCGCGTGACGCGGCACTTCGACCAAGTGGTGGATGTGAATGTGCTGCTATCGGTGGAAAACCTGAAGGAAAAAGAGCGCAGGCAATGCGCGGAAGTGACGCTGCGTGTCAAGGGCCGCGACATTTTTGTCGAAACCTCTCATGAAGACCTCTACGCTGCCATCGATGAGCTGATGGACAAGCTGGACCGCCAAGTCTGCCGTCACAAAGACAAGCTGCAAAACCATCACCACGTCGCTGCCAAGCGGCTGGATGTTTCCGCTATTTGATCTTTATCAAAAGCAGGCCGCGCAACAGGCAGTGCCATTGCGCGGCTGGGTGCTTATCAGGCCGCCGGCCGGGGTATCCGGTGGCCTTATGCGGCCAGCACGGCCGCTGTCACCACGATTTCTATTTTCCACCCTTTGCTGGCTAGCGCTGTCTGAACCGTTGCACGCGGCGGCGCATGGCCGGCGGGCACCCAGGCGTCCCAGATTTCATTCATGGCGGGCATGTCGGCCAGGTCGGCCAAGAAAATTTCCGCTCGCAAGATCTGCGTTTTGTCGGTGCCGGCTTCAGCCAGCAAGGCATCGATTTGCCCCAGCACCTGGCGCGTTTGGCCATGAATGCCTTGCTTGGCGTCTTTCGCCACTTGGCCGGCCAAGTAAGCCGTTTGGTTGAAGACCGCCATTTCCGACAACCGTTGGCCCATGTGAAAGCGCTGGAGAGCAGAAGAAGTCATTGGCGTGATCTTTCGTTGGAAGCCGCAGGTTGAGAAATGTCTGTTGAAGCAGCAGATGAAGCCATTTTCTGGTCAAGCCGCCCTTCGGTGCCAGCCAGCAGGTCGCGGATATTGCTGCGATGCCGCCACGTCAGCAACACCGACATTACCGCGGCAGCCGCAGCGGCCGGCCCGGCGCCCCAAACCAACCACTGGCAAAGCGGCGCAAAAGCAGCAGCGCCAAGCGCTGCCAGCGATGAATAGCGCGAAAAAAACGCGATTACCAGCCACACCAGCAAAGTTGACAGCCCGAGCCAGGGGTTGAGGCCCAACAGCGCCCCGGCCGCTGTTGCCACGCCTTTACCGCCGCGAAAACGAAAAAACACCGGCCACAAATGCCCCGCAAAGGCAGCCAATGCCGCCAGCGCCTGGCTACCGGCTTGCAAGCCATGGGGTTCGCCCCAAGCCGAAACCGCCCACACCGCAACGTAACCCTTGGCGCCGTCCAGCAGCAGCGTCAACGCTGCCGCGCCTTTTTGACCCGAGCGCAAGACATTGGTGGCGCCAGGGTTGTGCGAGCCATAACTGCGCGGGTCGCTCAAGCCCATCGCACGGCTGACGATGACGGCGAACGACAGCGACCCCAACAGGTAGGCCAAAACCAGTGCAAGCGCCAAAGGGGTGGAAAGCATCAAAACGAAAACCTCAGCGTTGTGATTTCAGGCCACCAGGCGTGGCCGCCGGCACGCCCGAGCCGCATTGCACCGGCCGGGCACCCAGCAGGGTGACGAACACTTTCGGATCGATGCTGATGAGATAGCCGCGCAGGCCGCCATTCACATACGCCAGCGGCAGCTCGAGCACCGTGTTTTCCACATACACCGGCAGGGCCTTTTTGACGCCGAACGGCGAAGTGCCGCCAACCAGATAACCGCTGTGGCGCTGGGCGACGTCGGGTTTGCAGTTCTGCACTTTTTTGGCGCCGATCTGTCGCGCCAGGTTTTTGGTGCTGACCTGCCAATCGCCATGCATCAGCACGATGAGCGGCTGGCCAGCGTCGTCTTCCATGACCAGCGTCTTGACGACCGCGTGTTCATCCACGCCCAGTTGCCGGGCCGATTCGGCGGTGCCGCCTTGCTCGACGTAGTCGTAGAGATGTTCGCCGTAGTACACGCCGCGCCGCTTGAGCAACTGCGTGGCCGGGGTTTCGCTGGCGTGTTCCTTGCGCGTCATGGCGGGGTCAAAAATGGGGTTTTATTGCGCCGGGTCGCGGTACTGCCAGCGGATGGCGTCGATCTCGGCCTGCAGCTGCGGCGTGAGCAAAGTGCCCCAGGCGGCCATGTTGTCGTCGAGCTGCGCACGTGTCGTTACGCCGATCAAGGTGCTGGCCACGCGCCGGCTGGTGTAGCAAAAGGCCAGCGCCAGTTGCGCAGGTGTCAGCCCATGGCGGCGCGCCAGCGTGTTGTACAGGCCAGCCGCGTGCAGCGCTTCGGGCCGCGCCCAGCGCTGTTGTTTCATGCTGTCGAACAAGGCGAGGCGGCCGGTCGGTCGGTCGGCGTTCAAACCGATGCCGTCGTACTTGCCCGTCAGCGTGCCGAAAGCCAGCGGTGAATACGCCAGTAATGAAACGCCTTCGCGGTGCAGCGTCTCGTCGAGCGCGTTGTCAATCGAGCGGTTGACGAGCGAATAAGGGTTTTGCGTCGACACCACCCGCGGCAAACTATGCTGTTCGGCGGCATGCACGAAGGCGCTGACGCCCCACGGCGTTTCGTTGCTCAAGCCCACATGCCGCACC
>JANXMO010000667.1 GCA_025354615.1 Burkholderiales bacterium
GCAGACCTGGATGGAAATCTACAGACTGGAAGGCAGCGGCATCAACGCCACGCTGCAAACCACCATCGAAACCGCGGCCGCAAAAGCGCTGGGCGACGCGATCACAGGCCCACGGCACGTCGAGCGGTTCTTGGTCTGACAGTGATCGCGCCGCTAAAAACCTCCCGCTCAACGCCTGCCCCTACAATTGGTCGTGACGGGCCTCCCCGCATGGAAGCGCGGCCAATCGGGTCAGGTCGGGAACGAAGCAGCCCCAACCGTTGCGACCAGTGCCGGGGTCGGGCTCGTCACCTTTGTTGATAAAGCCACATCCTCGCGGCTTTCAGGGTTTGCCAGTTTTGTGCAACCACCCGCAACACCAACGCACTTGAATCACGAAGTTGCCGGGCGCAGGCTGGACGGTGTGCCTTTTATGCCGGCGTTTGTCGACGTTGGTTCAGCGGGTTTGACGGCCGTTCTTGAAGCCGCTGGTGCCACGCCGCTTTGCAGTGCGAGGCGGGCTTGCTGAAGCGCATCTTGCAGCGCCGGCAGGTCGGTTTCCAGCAAGCGTGCGTAGCGGTTGGCGACTCTTGACAGCGCCATGGTTTTTCGCGGAGCAGTGCCGGGGGCGGACATGGCATCGACCGCTTCATTGGCCGCGCTGGCAACGATGCGCAGCATGTCGGCGTCGCCATCGGGCGTCAGCACGGGACGGTCGGTGGGCAGACGGTGGGCCATGTGCAGCACTTCGTCACCGAGCGCCCAGTGGCGCGCCACCGCGGTACCCAGCGCGTCGATGTCAACGCCCAGCACGGCGAGCGACGCGGCCGACTCGCTCATGCCCGGCTGCGGCGCCCCGGCCGTGGCCCCGCCTGCTGGCGTGGGCGCCGGCAACATCAGTTGACGCATTTGCTCCGCGTCTTCGGGGAAGTGGTACTTCACCAACAGGCGGCCAAGGTTTTGCAGCACGGTGATCAGGTAAATCACCTCGCCGTCATAACCCGGCGGCCCCAGCCGTTGTGCGGTCAAGGCGGCCAGGCGAACCAGTTGCACGGTTTTGTCCATGGCCGCCGCGCCTTCTTCCGACAGCGGCCCGGGCCAGCGCCGCAGCGATGCGGCCGCCTGTTTGACGCCATTGAGCCCCACCATCGCCACGCAGCGGCGCATGGCCAGTACGGGCGCTGCGCCGCCCAGCTGCAGCGCCTGGATTTGCGGACCGTTGACCAGCCGCAGCAGCTCGAAACTCAGTGCCATGTCTTGCAGAATTTCGTCGGCAATGGCGTCGGTGTGCTGGCTTTCTTTCAAGGCCAGCCGTTCGACGCGCGCCACCACGCCCGGCATTGCCGGCAAATGGCCCACGCTGCGCAGGCGGTCGATCAACAGGGCCAGCGGCCCGCCGCGGTCCTGGCCTTCGGTTTCGATCCAGCCGTGAAGCGCGCGTTGCAGCGTGCGGGCATTGAGGTACCGCTGGCGTTCCTGGCTGGCGGTGACGCGGTTGGCAATCACGCGCAGCGCTTCCGGCACGGGGTGCGGCGTCGTCCACGGCAGCCGGACCATATCGCGGCCCTGCGGTGACAGGCGGTTGATCACGCGTCCGGTGTCGGGCTCGTCGAGCGCCGGTTGCCCTGCCAGCAACTGATGCAAAAGCAGCCCACAGGCCAGAACATCGCGTTCAGCGGCGTGCTGGCGGTTGCGTACCGCATCGGGCGTTGCCGAAGCCGTTGCACAGGCAGTGGCCACCGCCATCACCGAAGCCGCACCCTGGGCATCGATGGCAATACTGTGCAGCTGCAAGTCACCATGCTGAAGCCCGGCATCGTGGACAAAAGCCAGGCCTTGCAGCACTTGTGAGATCCAGCTGGCAACGTCAGCCAACGGCGGCGGCGGGTTGTTTTGCAGCCATTCGGTCAACGTCACGCCACGCCGGCGCTCGACGACCAAAAACGGCCACCGTTCGTGTACGCCCATTTCCAGGCCCGGCGCCAAATACGGGTGGTCGAGCCGCAGCGCATGTTGAACGTTGCGCTGCCACTGCTGCAGCGCAGCGTCGTCAACCGGTGCCAGCCGTGGCAGATGCAGCATCAACTCCTGCTGGTCGCGCGGATCGAACACCAGCCACGCCATCGTGCGTTCACTTTTACCGATCAGCTTCAACAGCTGAAACCGGCCAAAGTTCTTGCCGACAAAAGTGGCTTTGGTGTTCGGTAGTGGCTCAGGGTGGTTCATGGGGCAGTGACATCGTCGCGTCGATTGCACCTTGCCATGGGCCCGCGCAATGGGCGGATCAAGTGATTGTTTGCCCGTCAGTTCGAAGTCAAACGGAATTCAAAAAGATTTGTCTGCAAGGAACGCTTGCCCAGCACCGCCATCCCGCAGGTCAACTTCCATCAATTCCCCGCTGGCATTGATGAAAGCACCGTGCACCGGCTCGAGCGGCTGC
>JANXMO010000296.1 GCA_025354615.1 Burkholderiales bacterium
GTTGGCAGCGGCGCCGTCACCGGCTTTACTTTCACCATCAACCAGCAGGATGTGCGCGCCACCACGGCCGGCCCCACGGGCTACGGCGCTTGCGCCACGCAGTGGATCCTCAGGAAAGGCCAGGCATGCACATGAGCCCCGACCGCCGCGGCGCGCCCGCGCAGCAGCGGCGCGCGCGCAATCGTGGCTTCACCCTCATCGAGCTGCTGGTGACCATGACCATCTTCGGCATCGCCTTGGCTGCCGCCGTGCCATCGTTTTCTACCTGGGTGCGCAACAGCCGCATTCGCACCGTGGCGCAGTCGCTGCAAGACGGCCTGCGGCTGGCGCAAGCTGAAGCGCAGCGGCGCAACCGGCAAACCGTGTTTTCGCTGACCAACGCGGCACCGGGCTTGAACTCGACCGCGGCCACGAACGGCAGCAACTGGGCCGTTCACACCGTGCCCTTGGTGGGCGGTGAAAACAACGAGTTTTTGCAGGGCGGCTCGCTGGGCGACATGACGGGCAGCTTGTCGATCGCCGGGCCAGCGGCCCTTTGCTTCAATTCGGCCGGCCGGCAAACTGCCAACGCGCTGACCGGTGTGAGTGGGGCCCGCTGCGTCATCGATGCCAGCACGCCGCTGGTGGCGTATGACGTCACCGCGGCCAGCAGCAGCAGCGGCAGCAGCCGGCCGTTGCGCATCACCGTCTCGCTCGCCGGCCAGGTGCGCCTGTGCGACCCGGCCCGCAGTTTGAGCACCGCCGCCGACGGGTGCCCGCCATGAAGCAAACCACTTGCCCCCAAAGCCGTTCGCCGCGCCGCGCCGCGGGCGGCTTCATGCTCATCGAAGTGCTGATCTCCGTGCTGATCTTCTCGGTTGGGCTGATGGGGCTGGTGGCCTTGCAGGCCCGCGCGCATCAGTTTTCCGTCAGCGCCGAAGACACCAACCGGGCCGCGTTGCTGGCCAACGAAATTGTCTCCGTGATGTGGGCCAACCAGTCGGCCAGCAGCGTGGTGCCATCGGCCACCTACGACGCCTGGCGCACCCGCGTGGCCACGGCTACGGTGGACGGCTTGCCCAACGGCGACGGCAAAGTCACCGTCGCCCCGGACGGCAGGACGGCCGAGGTGCAGATCACGTGGCGCGCGCCGATGGCACGCGCCGGCACGCCGGACAACCGCTTCGTCACCCAGGTGGTGATCCAATGACAACGACTGCTTCACCTGCCCGCAGGCGCGGCTTTTCGCTGATCGAGCTGATGGTGGCCATGGCCATCGGCCTGGTCGTGGTGCTGGCCATCACCGGGGTGATGGTGCGCAGTGAAGGCGTCAAGCGCACGTCGACCAACGTCAACGACGTCAACCAGACCGGTGCCTACCTGTCTTACTGGCTTGACCGCAACCTGCGCAGCGCCGGCTCCGGCTACGCACAGCGCTGGGACGACGTGTTTGGCTGCGCGCTCAATGCCTCGCGCGGCGGCAGCGTGATCCTGCCGCGCGCATCGGCGATGCCGGCGCCGTTCACGGCGGTTGGCGGCAACGTGGGACTGGCACCGGTCGTCATCCACCAGGGCCAGTCCGACGCCGGCAGCGATGTGCTGATGGTGATGGCCGGCACGGCCGGCTACTCGGAATCGCCGTGGCGCATGCAGCCGCACACGGTCGGCGACCCGTACCGG
>JANXMO010000146.1 GCA_025354615.1 Burkholderiales bacterium
CGCTGGTTTCGCGAGGTCTGCAACACCTGCACCGACAGTGCGGGCAAGACCTTTCATTTCCTGATTTGGCAGGACGTCACGGCTGAACACGTCGCACGCGAACGCGCCGAACGTTCGGCGCGCGAGCTGGATGACTGGTTCGACCTGAGCCCGGTTGGCATGCTGCTGTTCGACGACGCTGGCTTGCTGTTGCGCAGCAACCCGGCCTTCGTGGCGTTGGTCGGCCCGCTGCCTGACACTCTTTCACAAGCCGTGCCGGCGCTGCGTCAACTGCTGGCGTGCGATGAAGACGGCCCGCTGCCGCGTTTGCAGCCGGGCAGCCCGCCGCTGGCGGTTCAAGGCTGGTTGCCGCAGGCCGACAACGCACCGCGCCGCCTGGGTGCGATGGTGCGCTGTTACATGACTTCCGGCGGCCAGCGCCGCTACATGGCGGTGCTGGAAGACCGCAGCGCCGAAGAGGAGCGCGATCTGGCCCAAACCCAGATTGGTGCCTTGATGGACACCGCGGGACTGGGTTTGGCTACGTTTCAGGAGTCGTCAGGCTGGGTGCGACAGCGCCAGCCTTTGGCTACCGTGCGGGCCGGCGACAGCGAGCCGCCGCCCCTGTCGGCAGCCGTGCAGTCGATCAGCCGCGATTTGGTGCTGCCGCAGTCGCTGCCGGAGTACGAAAAACTGCAACAGGCATTGCGCCACGCGCAGCGCGCAGAAGTGCGCTATGCCATTCGCCATGCCACGCTGGGCGACCGCTGGCTGCTGACACGGGTCGAGCCCGCCACGTTGGCTTCAGGCAAACGCACCACTTCGGTTGTCACCATCGACATCACCGAACAGCATCAGACGCAGCAGCGCAGTGAACGCCTGCTGCGCGAGTTGACGACCATCCTCGACAGCACCAGCGCCGGCATCGCCTATTTGCGCGGCAACGAACTGGTGCGCTGCAACCGGCGTTTCGAGACCATGCTGGGGTTGCCCGAGCGGGTGCCCGCCGGCACGCCGTTCGAGCAGCTGTTTGCGCGCGTCGCGGGTGCGCCGCGCCTGGGCAAAGATGTGTGGGCGGCGCTGGACGGCGACCACGTCTATGAAACCGAATTCGCGTTGCAGCCCGATGCCACCAGCCCCGGCAAGGCCGAACACGGCACGCCCTGGCTGGCACTGGCGGCGCGGCGCAGCGCCCCTGCCAACGCGGGTGACGCGGTCGACGACCCATCGCTTGCGCAGCGTTTCGAAGCCATCGTCGTGCTGTCCGACATCACCCGTTTGAAGACGCAGCAGACCGAACTGGAAGTGTTGGCCCGTGACCGCGAGTTGATGTTCAGCTTGTCAGAGGTCGGCATTGCCTTTGTGCGCAATGGCGTGCTGCAGCGGGCCAACGAGGCGCTGGCCCGCATGGCCGATGTGCCGGTTGAAAAACTGGCCGGCCTGACGGTGGCGGAGTTGTTCCCCGGCGCCGGCCCCGGCTCGCCGGAAGCAGAACGCGAGCTGCGCGCGCTGCGCGACTATGGTCGCTGGGTGGGCGAGCGCCCACTGCACCGGCGCAACGGCAAGCCGCTGTGGGTACAAATCAGCGAGCGCCTGGTCAACGCGGGCGACACCGCGGGTGGCCTGATCGCTTCTTATGTCAATGTCGATGCGCGCCACCGCGCCGAGCACGCGGTGGCGGTTCAGGCCGAACGCACGCGGGCGATTCTGGATTCGGTGCTGGTGGGCATCGTGACCGTCGGGCCGGGCGGCATTGAGTGGATGAACCGTTCGGCGCGCCGGATGTTCGGTGGTGACCTGGCGGACTTTGTCGGTCAGCCAATCGGCACCGTGGCCA
>JANXMO010000061.1 GCA_025354615.1 Burkholderiales bacterium
CTGCCAGCGCGCGCGCGATGCAGGCGGCTTTCACCCGCTGGCGCAGCGCGGGCGCCAGTTGCCGCGGCGCGCTGGTGTGGTTTCTGCGGGACTTGTGGCCCGGCGCCGGCTGGGGCCTGCTGGATGACGAGGGCCGGCCGAAGGCCGCTTTCCATGCGCTGGCCCGCGTGCTGCAGCCGGTGCACATCGGCATCACCGACGATGGCCTCAACGGCTTGAACCTGCAGCTGGTCAATGAAAGCGCTGCGGCTTTCCATGGCGAACTGGCGTGGGCGCTGTACCGGCACGGCGAAACGCTGCTGGCGCAGGCGCGCAACCCCATCGTGCTGGCGCCGCGCAGCGTTCAGCAGCAGTCGGCGGTGGCCGCTTTGCCCGGGTTTCTTGATTTGTCATGGGCCTACCGCTTCGGCCCGCCAGCGGCCGATTTGCTGGTGGCCACGCTGTATGACGGCGCGGGCCAGGTGCAGCTGCAAACGCTGCACGCCGCCACGCCGTCGCTCACCTTGCCGGCAGACATCGGCCTGGCTGCCGACGCTACAGCCCAACCCGACGGCAGCTGGCGCGTGCGCGTGCACAGCCGGGCGGCCGCTTATGGCGTGCATTTCGACGCCCATGGCTGGCGCGCCGACGATGAGTTTTTCGATCTGCCGCCGGGGGGTGAACACCAGGTCGATTTCACGCCCTGGCCGGGCCCGGCCCGTGCCTGGCGCGCCAGCGTGCAGGCTTTGAACGCTCGTGAGCCGGCGGTCTGCCGCCTTGCCGTAGAGGCTGCGCCATGACGCCGCTGTACTTCGGCCCTGCGGACTTGCCGCTGTCCGGCTGCTGGCACGCCGGCGCGGTGGGGTCGCCGCTGGCGGTGCTGGTGTGCGCGCCGCTGGGGCCGGAAGAGCTTTCTGCGTACCGCGGCCTGCGGCAGCTGGCGTGCGCGCTGGCCGCTGCCGGGCTGCCGGTGTTGCGGTTCGATTACGCCGGCGCGGGCGATTCCGCCGGCGAGCCGGTGGCCGCTGACCCACC
>JANXMO010000077.1 GCA_025354615.1 Burkholderiales bacterium
CCTGCCCGATGCGCCGGCCGGCTCCAAAGGCATTTCGCTATTTCTGTTGCCCAAGTTCCAGGTGCATGCCGACGGCACGCTGGGCGAGCGCAACGCCATCCACTGCAGCGGGCTCGAGCACAAAATGGGCATCCACGGCAATGCCACGGCGCAAATGGTGCTGGACGGCGCCACGGGCACGCTGGTCGGCGAGCCGCACAAGGGCCTGGCGGCGATGTTCGTGATGATGAACACGGCCCGGCTGGGCGTCGGCATGCAGTCACTCGGGTTGACGGAGGTGGCTTATCAAAATGCCGCCGCCTACGCGAAAGACCGGCTGCAGATGCGCTCGCTGTCCGGCGCCAAGGCGCCCGGCCAGCCGGCCGACCCGATCATCGTGCACCCCGACGTGCGCAAGATGCTGTTGACCGCGCGCGCCTACGCCGAAGGCGGCCGCGCACTCGCGATGTGGACGACGCTGCTGCTCGACCAGGCGCTGGCCAGTGACGACGAAGACGAGCGCCGCGACGCGGCCGACCTCGTTGCGCTGGCCACGCCCGTCGTCAAGGCTTTCCTGACGGACAACGCGTGGCTGGCCACCTCGCATTGCCTGCAGGTGTTCGGCGGCCACGGCTACATCCGCGAGTGGGGCATGGAGCAGTTCGTGCGTGACGCGCGCATCAACATGATTTACGAAGGCACCAACACCATCCAGAGCCTGGATTTGCTGGGCCGCAAGGTGCTGGCCGACAACGGCGCGGTGCTGAAGAAATTCGGCCGCCTGGTGGCCGCGCTGATCGACGAAGAAGGCACGGGGGAGGCGATGCAGGAGTTCATCAACCCGCTGGCTGACCTGGGCGAAAAAGTGACCAAGCTGACCACTGAGCTGGGCATGAAGGCCTTTGCCAACCGCGACGAGATTGGCGCTGCGGCGGTCGACTACCTGCGCGTCGTCGGCCATTTGATGTTCGCCTACCTGTGGGCGCGCATGGCCCGCGTGGCACTCGACAAGCAAGCCAGCGGCGATGCGTTCTACACCGCCAAACTGGCGACCGCGCGGTTTTACTTTGCCAAACTCCTGCCGGAGACGGCCAGCCTGATTCGCACTGCGCGCGCGGGCGCCCAGCCGTTGATGGCGTTGGACGCTGAATTGTTCTGAACCTGCCGGCTGCTGCCGATCCGCCATTCACAAAGGACTGACGATGAACCAATTTCCCGTGCGCAAAGTGGCCGTGCTCGGCGCCGGCGTGATGGGCGCGCAAATCGCCGCCCATCTCGTCAACGTCAACGTGCCCGTTGTGCTGTTCGACCTGGCGGCGGGTGAGGGCGCGCGCAACGCCACGGTGGCCCGCGCGGTCGACGGATTGAAAAAACTCAAGCCCGCGCCGCTGGGCGTGGCCGAAGACGCCGCCCGCATCGAGCAGGCGAATTACGACGATCACAGCGAGCTGCTGCGCGGCTGCGACCTGGTCATCGAAGCCATCGCCGAGCGGCTGGATTGGAAGCTCGCGCTGTACACGCGCATTGCGCCCTTCATCGCGCCGCATGCCATCGTCGCCAGCAACACCTCGGGCCTGTCGATTGGCGCGTTGAGCGAGGTGCTGCCGGAGGAAATCAAGCCGCGTTTTTGCGGCATCCACTTTTTCAACCCGCCGCGCTACATGGCGTTGGTCGAGCTGATCGCCACGCCCGCCACGCAGCCCGGCATCCTCGACCAGCTGGAAACATTCGTCACCAGCGCCCTCGGCAAAAGCGTGGTGCGCGCGAAGGACACGCCCAACTTCATCGCCAACCGCGTCGGCATTGCCGGCATGCTGTCGGCCGTGCACGAGGCCGCCGCTTGCGGCCTGAACGTTGACGTGGTGGACGATTTGACCGGCAAGAAGCTCGGCCGCGCCAGCTCGGGCACTTTCCGCACCGCAGACGTGGTGGGGCTGGACACGATGGCCCACGTCATCCATACCCTGCAGGAGCAGCTGGCTGACGACCCGTTCCACGCCAGCTACGCGCTGCCGCCTGTGCTGGCGGGCTTGATCGCCCAGGGCGCGCTGGGGCAGAAAACCGGCGCCGGCTTCTACAAGAAAGTCGGCAAAGATATTCTTCGCTTCGACCCGGCGACGCAAACCTACGTGCCGGCCGGCGGCAAGGCCGAAGAAATCATCACGCGCATCTTGAAAAAACCGCCGGCCGAGCGGCTCAAGCTGCTGCGCGAATCGCAACATCCGCAAGCGCGTTTCCTGTGGGCGCTGCTGCGCAACGGCTTTCATTACGCCGCCGTGCACCTGGCCGAGATCGCCGACAACGCGCGTGACGTCGACCTGGCGATGCGCTGGGGCTTCGGCTTCCAGCAAGGCCCGTTCGAGCTGTGGCAGGCGGCCGGCTGGACGCAGGTGGCGCGCTGGGTGCAGGACGACATCGACGCCGGCCGGGCGCTCAGCCGCGCGTTGTTGCCAGCGTGGGTGTTCGAAGGGCCGGTGGCCGAGCGCCAGGGCGTGCACCAGCCCGAAGGGTCGTGGAGCGCGGTGCAAGCGGCTTTTATCGCGCCGAGCGCCTTGCCGGTCTACCAGCGCCAACTGTTCCGCGAGAGCATGGCCGGATCGCACGCGGTTGCGCCGTTGCAAGCCGGCACCGAGTTGCTGAAAAACGAGGACATCCGCGTCTGGACGCTCGACGGCGAGTTGCTGATTGCCAGCATCACGACCAAGCTGCACTTGATCGGCCGGCCGGTGATTGACGGTTTGATGCAGGCCGTGGCCTGGGCCGAAGAACGCTTTCGCGGGCTGGTGATCTGGTCGCCTGACGACGTGTTTTCCGCCGGTGCCAACCTGGAAGCACTGCTGCCGGTGTTCATGAAGAGCGGCGCCAAAGGCATCGAGCCCGAGGAAAAACGGTTGCAGGACGCGATGCTGCGCATCCGTTACGCCGGTGTGCCGGTGGTTGTGGCTTTGCGCGGCCTGGCGCTGGGCGGCGGCTGCGAACTGGCCGTGCACGCGGCGCGGCGCGTGGCGGCGATGGAAACTTATGTCGGCCTGGTGGAAGTGGGCGTGGGCCTGCTGCCGGGCGGCGGCGGGTTGACTTACATCGCGCGCCGCGCGGCTGAAATGGCGGCCGCCGGCCGCAACGCCGCGGCGGTGGGCGACATCCAGAAGTTTTTGATCGACGGTTTCACCAGCGCGGCAATGGCCAAGGTCAGCACCAGTGCGCTCGAAGGCCGCCAGCTGGGTTATCTGATCGATGGCGACATCATCGTGCCGCACAAGGACGAGCTGTTGTTCGTGGCACTGGCGCAAGCCCGCGCGATGGCCGACAGCGGCTGGCGCCCGCCAGCGCTGGTGCGCTTTCCCGTGGCCGGGCGCAACGCGATCGCCACGTTCAAAGCACAGCTGGTGAACATGCGTGACGGCGGCTTCATCAGCGCGCATGACTTTCACATTGCCGCGTTGATCGCCGAAGTGGTGTGCGGGGGCGACGTGGACGCCGGCGCGATGGTCGACGAGGCTTACATGATGGCGCTGGAGCGGCGGCACTTCTGTGCGCTGCTGGAGCAGCCGAAAACGCAGGAACGCATCATGGGATTGCTGAGCACGGGCAAGCCGGTGCGGAATTGAGGGGAGCATGACTGTGGCACTCGCTCTTTGCGACCCCTCACCCCAACCCTCTCCCCGGAGGGGCGAGGGAGCCAGATATTGTGGGCTGTTGAACGGGTTGCCGTTCAACAGCGGCGTTAGGAGCTGAACATGGCTGAAACAAGCGATTCCCTCTCCCGCCCGCGGGAGAGGGCCAGGGTGAGGGCCCGAGCCCGCGAACTGCGCCAAACATCACCTGACGCAGAACGTGCTCTATGGCAAGCGCTGCGAGCCCGCCAACTGGACCGACGCAAGTTCCGCCGCCAACACCCGTTAGGCCCTTATGTCGCCGACTTTGCGTGTCTCGAAGCGCAGCTGGTGATCGAGCTTGACGGTGGCCAGCATTTCGAAGACGACGCGATGGCAGCCGATGCGCGAAGAACCGCCTGGCTCAACAGCCACGGTTTTCAGGTACTGCGGTTCACCAATCTCGAGGTGCTGACGCAGCGGGAGGCGGTGTTGGTTGCCATCTTGAATTGGCTGGATGAGAACTGCGCTGGCCCTCACCTTGACCCTGTCCCGCAAGCGGGAGAGGGGACAACGCAGTGAAAAAAGAACAGGAATTTGAACGCCGCACAACATCCCTCTCCCGCTTGCGGGAGAGGGTCAGGGTGAGGGCCAAAGCCTGTCGACCGCGCCACCCTCTCCCATAAGCGCGACAGGGAACACCAAACCATTGACCTTCAACAAGGACACCCCATGAAGCCATTGCAAGACGCCTACATCGTGGCCGCCACCCGCACGCCGGTGGGCAAGGCCGGCCGCGGCATGTTCCGCCACACCCGGCCTGACGATTTGCTGATTGCCGCCATCCGCGGTGCGCTGCGCCAGGTGCCGACGCTCGACCCGGCAGCGATCGAGGACGCGGTCATCGGCTGCAGCTTTCCCGAGGGCGAGCAGGGCATGAACATGGCGCGCATCGCGGTAGCGCTTGCCGGTTTGCCGCACTCGGTTGGCGGCGTCACCGTCAACCGCTTTTGTGCTTCCGGTTTGAGCGCGATTCAAATGGCGGCCGACCGCATCCGCGTCGGCGAAGCGGACGTGTTGATCGCCGGCGGTGCCGAGTCGATGAGCCTGGTGCCGATGGGCGGCAACAAGCCGTCGTTCAACCCGCAGGTGTTTGCGAATGACGAGAATGTCGGCATCGCCTATGGCATGGGGTTGACGGCCGAGCGCGTGGCAACGCAATGGAAGGTCAGCCGCGAGGCGCAGGACGAATTTGCGTTGCAGTCGCATCAAAAGGCATTGAAAGCGATTGAGACCGGTGAATTCGCCGATGAAATCACGCCCGTCGACGTGGTCGACCGCACGCCGGACCTGGCTACCGGCGAGGCGGTGGCGGCCACCCGTACGGTCAGCGTCGACGAAGGCCCGCGCGCCGATACCTCGCTGGCTGCGTTGGCCAGCTTGCGCCCGGTGTTCGCGGCCAAGGGCAGCGTGACTGCGGGCAACAGCTCGCAGACGAGCGACGGCGCGGCCGCGCTGGTGCTGGCCAGCGAGCGCGCGGTCAAGCAGTTCAATCTCCAGCCGCTGGCGCGCTTCGTCAGCTTTGCCAGCCGCGGCGTGCCGCCGGAGGTGATGGGCATTGGCCCGGTGGAAGCGATTCCGGTGGCGCTGCGCCACGCCGGCCTGCGGCAAGACGACATCGGCTGGATCGAGCTCAACGAGGCCTTTGCAGCGCAGGCGCTGGCTGTTCTGAACACGCTGAAGCTCGACCCGGCGCGCGTCAACCCGCTGGGCGGCGCGATTGCGCTGGGCCACCCGCTGGGCGCCACCGGCGCCATTCGCGCCGCCACCGTCGTGCACGCGCTGCGCCGCCACCGCCTCAAGTACGGCATGGTGACGATGTGCGTGGGCACGGGACAGGGCGCTGCCGGTATTTTTGAAAGCCTGTGATGGCCCACATCCGCACCGGTACTTTCAACGGCGTGGCGACCATTGAGATCGCCCGGCCCGAAAAGAAAAACGCGCTGACGCTGGAGATGTACGCGGCCATGGCCGAGGCGCTGCGGGCGGCCGAGTCGGCAGCGCCCGTGCGCGCGGTGTTGATCACCGGCCAACCCAGCATCTTCACTTCGGGCAACGACATCGACGACTTCATGCGCCGGCCGCCGCTGGCGCCTGATTCAGCAGTGTTCCAGTTCATGGACGCGCTGCGGGATTGCCCCAAGCCGGTGGTCGCGGCTGTGACCGGCGCGGCCATCGGCATCGGCGCCACGCTGCTGCTGCACTGCGACCTGGTCTACATCAGCGATGAAGCGCACCTGGCGATGCCTTTCACAAGCCTCGGCCTGGTGCCGGAATTTGCCGCCAGCTGGGCGCTGCCGCAACGGCTGGGCGCTGTGAAAGCGAGCGAAAAGTTGCTGCTGGGCGACCCGTTCACGCCTGAAGAAGCGGTCGAGCTGCGCATTGCCAATGCTGTGTTGCCGACCGGCGAGGTGGTCAACCACGCGCGCCGTATGGCCGAGCGCTTCAACACGCTGCCGCCGGCGGCCGTGCGCGATACCAAGCGGCTGATGCGCCGTGCGGGCCGTGCCGCCGTGCAAGAGGCGATGGCAGCGGAAGCCACGCTGTTCGGCCAGCGTCTTGCCGGCGCCGAAGCGCAGGAGGCTTTCAGCGCGTTTTTTCAGAAACGCAAACCCGATTTTTCGCGGTTCGAATAAAACCAGCCATCAGTTCGCGGCGTCGGGCTGTGGCGGCACTGGCCGTGGCACGCCCTCGGCCGTCACGGCCACATAGGTCAGGTTGGCCTCGGTGACCTTGACGACGTGAATATCCGCCGGGTTGCGCTCGGCATAGACCTCGACGTTGACGGTGATCGACGTCGTGCCGACGCGTTCCAGCCGGGCATAAAAGCTCAGCAGGTCACCCACCGACACCGGTTGCCGGAAGATGAACTGGTTGACCGCCAGGGTGACGATGCGGCCCTTCGACAACCGCGCCGCCAGCACCGCGCCGGCCAGGTCGACCTGCGCCATGATCCAGCCGCCGAAAATGTCGCCGCCACCGTTGGCGTCGCGCGGCATGGGCATTACCCGCAGCACCAGTTGACGGTCGTCGGGCAGCCTCAGCATTTCATCGGGTTCGCTGCGCGGCAGGCGCGGGGGCAGCGGGCGGTTCGGCGTCTCGGGCATATTGCACACCTTGCTTGTGTGGCATGTAGCCACTGTCCGTCCATTCTTTCACGATGCGTCCGTCTTCCGCCTCCCTTGACTTGCCCGTGGCCGACCGCCACAGCGCCTTGCCCGCCGCGCATTCCACCCGTGCCACGCTGGCCCGGCTGCTGCCTTACCTGCGGCCGTGGCGCTGGCGCGTCGGCACCGCGCTGGCCTGCCTGCTGGCCGCCAAGCTGGCCAACATCGGCGTGCCGCTGTTGCTCAAGCACCTGGTCGATGCGCTGGACTTGAAGCCGGGCGACGCCCGCGGCGCGCTGGCGGTGCCGGTGGCGCTGCTGGTGGGCTACGGCGCACTGCGCCTGTCGGTCACGCTGTTCACCGAGCTGCGCGAATTTTTGTTCTACCCGGTGGCCGCGCGCATTGCCCGCCGTGTGTCGCTGCAAGCCTTCAACCACCTGCTCGCACTCAGCCTGCGCTTTCATCTGGAACGGCAGACCGGCGGTGTTTCGCGCGACATGGAGCGCGGTGCCCGCTCGATTCAATCGCTGCTGAACTACACGATCTACAACATCCTGCCGACGTTGGTTGAAATCGCGCTGGTCATCGGCGTGTTGTCGACGCGCTTCAACGGTTGGTTCGCGGCGATCGCGTTCGGCGCGCTGGCGCTGTATATCGGCTTCACCGTTACCGTCACCGAGTGGCGCACGCAGTACCGCCGGGCGATGAATGAGCAGGACTCGAAGGCCAGCACCAAGGCCATCGACGCGCTGATCAACTACGAAACGGTCAAGTATTTCTCGAATGAACAATTCGAGCAGACGCGTTATGACGACAACCTGCAGCGGCTCGAGCGCGCATCGGTCAAGTCGCAAACCTCGCTGTCGCTGCTCAACCTGGGGCAAAGCAGCATCATCGCCACCGCGGTCACGCTGCTGGTGTGGCGCGCCACGCTGGGGGTGGTCGATGGCAGCCTGACGTTGGGGGACCTGGTATTGGTCAACGCACTGATGATCCAGCTTTACATCCCGCTGAATTTTCTCGGTGTCATCTACCGTGAAATCAAGCAATCGATGATCGACATGGAAAAGATGTTCGCGCTGCTGAGCGTGCACCGCGAGGTGGCCGATGTGCCGGGCGCGTTGCCGTTGGCGCACCGCGGCGGCACCGTGCGTTTCGAGCACGTGCAGTTCGGCTATGACGATGACCGCACCATCCTGCATGACCTGAGCTTCGAGATTCCGGCCGGCCGCACCGTGGCGGTGGTTGGCGCCTCGGGCGCCGGCAAAAGCACGCTGGCGCGCTTGATGTTTCGCTTCTATGACGTGACCGGCGGGCGTATCACCATCGACGGGCAGGACATTCGCAGCGTCACCCAGCTCAGCCTGCGCCAGGCGATCGGCATCGTGCCGCAGGACACCGTGCTGTTCAACGACACGGTCGAATACAACATTGCCTATGGCCGTGCGGGTGCGTCGCGGGCCGAGGTGGAAGCCGCGGCCCACGCGGCCCACATCCACGATTTTATTGCGTCGACGCCGCTGGGCTATGCGACGCAGGTTGGCGAGCGCGGGCTCAAGCTGTCGGGCGGTGAGAAGCAGCGCGTGGCGATTGCCCGCACGCTGCTGAAAAACCCGCCCATCCTGATTTTCGACGAGGCCACATCGGCACTCGACTCGACCAATGAACGCGCCATCCAGTCCGAGCTGCAAGGTGTGGCGCGCAACAAGACGGCGCTGGTGATCGCGCACCGGCTGTCCACCGTGGTCGATGCGCATCAGATTCTGGTGATGGCGGCCGGGCGCATCGTCGAGCGCGGCACGCATGCGCAGCTGCTGGCGCAGGGCGGTGAATACGCGCGGATGTGGCAGCTGCAGCAGGCGTCGAAGGAAATACCGCAGGTTGAATGACGTTATTGCAAAGAAGGAAATACCATTGATTCTGGGGGCTTGCGCGGCATCAAGTCCTACAGCCTCATACAATGATGGGTAACATATTGCTGTAGCTTGGTGCGAAAAGCACCTGTGCTGCGTCCCTGTCGTTCGTTGTCTCTTTTTTAACTCCGTTCAAGGAATCTGAATGAAAAAAGCCATGTTGACCGTTGCGGTGCTGTCGGCCTTTGCGACTTTGGGAACGGCTCATGCCGACGATACCTTGAAGAAAATAAAGGATAGCGGCAGCGTCACCATGGGCGTTCGCGAGTCATCGGGCGTGTTGTCATTCACGCTGGGGGACGGCAAGTACACCGGCTTTCATTACGAAGTTTGTCAAAAAATCCTGGCTGACATTCAAAAGCAGTTGGGTCTGGCCAAACTGGACATCAAGTACCAGCCGGTGACGTCGCAAAACCGTATTCCGCTGGTACAAAACGGCACTGTTGACCTGGAATGCGGCTCGACAACCAACAACGCCACGCGCCAGAAAGACGTCGCCTTCGCGCCCACGTTGTACGTGGAAGAGGTGCGCATCGCCACCAAGGCCAACTCCGGCATCAGCAGCATCGCCCAGCTGAAAGACCGCGCCGTGGCCACCACCACCGGCACGACATCGGTGCAATTACTGCGCAAGCACGAGCGCGCCAACGGCGTTGACTTCAAAGAGGTTTTTGGCAAAGACCATTCCGACAGTTTCTTGTTGCTCGAGTCTGGCCGTGCCGATGCTTTCGTGATGGACGGGCAGATTCTGGCTGGCCTGATTGCCAAGTCAAAGAACCCGGCTGACTACAAAATCGTCGGCGAAGTGCTGTCCGTTGAGCCAATCGGCATCATGTTCCGCAAGGACGACCCGGCATTCAAGAAAGCCGTTGATGACAGCGTAAAAGCACAGTTGAAGAGCGGTGACATCGCTCACCTCTACGACAAGTGGTTTGTGCAGCCGGTGCCGCCGGCCAATACCAAAGTGGGTTTGCCACCCACCGAGGCCACCCGTGCCGCCTGGGCCAACCCGAGCGACAAGCCGCTGGAAGAATACGTGAAGAAGTAATGAGCAGCCGGCCCGCCAAAGGTCGGCAGCACATAGGCGCCCGCGCGGGTTGGCGGGCGTATCAGCGACCGGCTGTCATTGGCCGGCCGCAGCTCTTCTTCAACGCGCGGTACACCACGGGAGCGGGTCTTGGGCAGTAATTGGGACTGGCAGGTTTTCCTGCAAGACACGGGCGGTGGGCGCAACTATCTGGAATGGTTGATGTCGGCCTGGGGCTGGACGCTGCTGGTAGCGTCGCTCGGCCTGCTGGTCGCGCTGTCGGTCGGCTCGTTGGTCGGTATTTTGCGCACCACGCCGAACCGGTTGTTGGTCGCCATCGGCAACACCTGGACCGAGTTGTTTCGCAATGTGCCGCTATTGGTGCAATTGTTCTTGTGGTACCACGTGCTGCCGTCGATTTTCCGCGTGCTGCAAGGGGTGCCCAGCGTCATTCTGGTGGTGCTGGCATTGGGCTTTTTTACTTCGGCACGGGTGTCTGAACAGGTGAAAGCTGGCATCGAAGCGCTGCCCAAAGGCCAGCGCTATGCCGGTCTTGCGATGGGGCTGACTTTGCCGCAGACGTATCGCTACGTACTGCTGCCGATGGCGTTTCGAATTGTCATCCCGACGCTGACAAGCGAGAGCATGAACATCATCAAAAACTCGTCGGTCGCGTTCGCCGTCAGCATTGCCGAGTTGACGATGTTTGCGATGCAGGCGTCTGAAGAAACGTCGCGCGGCATCGAGATTTATCTGGCAGTGACGGCGCTGTATTTCGTCTCGGCTTTTGCCGTGAACCGTGTTGCAGTGGCGATTGAAGCGCGGGTGCAGGTGCCTGGGGTGTTGGGAGGCGCACGATGAATCTCGACTTCAGCTTTCTCAACTGGAACGTTGCGTCGGCCTTCATCGCCAAGGGATTGATTTTTTCGGTCCAGCTGACATTGGTGGCGATGGTATGCGGGATTGCGCTGGGTACGTTGTTGGCGCTCATGCGCTTGTCGGGTAAAAAGTGGTTGGTAGCGCCTGCAGCGTTTTACGTCAATACGCTGCGCTCGATTCCGCTGGTAATGGTGATTCTGTGGTTCTTTCTGCTCATTCCGCTCCTGATCGGGCGGCCGATGGGCGCGGAGCTGTCGGCCATCATCACCTTTAGCGTATTTGAGGCGGCGTATTACTCAGAAATCATGCGCGCTGGCATTCAAAGCGTACCCAGCGGTCAGGTGCATGCCAGTTATGCGGTTGGTATGACGTATGCGCAGTGCATGCAATTGATCGTGCTGCCACAGGCGTTTCGAAACATGCTGCCGGTGTTGCTGACGCAGACCATCATTCTGTTCCAGGACACCTCGCTGGTCTATGCCATTGGCGCTTATGACCTGCTGAAAGGCTTTGAAGTGGCGGGAAAGAACTTCAACCGGCCGGTTGAAACCTACTTGGTCGCGGCAGTCGTTTATTTCATCATCTGCTTCAGCCTGTCAATGCTGGTGCGCCGGCTGCAGAAAAAAATTCAAATCATCCGTTGATCGGCCAGCCGCCAGGAGTTTTTATTCATGATTGACATCAAAAACGTCAGCAAGTGGTACGGCAGCTTTCAAGTGTTGACCGACTGCAGTACCACGATCAAAAAAGGCGAGGTGGTGGTGGTGTGCGGCCCGTCGGGTTCGGGCAAGAGTACGCTGATCAAAACCGTCAATGCCCTTGAGCCGTTTCAAAAAGGCGACATCGTGGTCGATGGCATCAGTATCAGCAACGCCAAAACCAACCTGCCACAACTGCGCAGCCGTGTGGGCATGGTGTTCCAGCACTTTGAGTTGTTCCCGCATTTGAGCGTGACCGAAAACCTGACGCTGGCGCAGATCAAGGTGCTGGGCCGCGTACCCGACGAAGCCCGCACGCGCGGCTTGAAGATGCTCGATCGCGTCGGCCTGATGGCGCACAAGGACAAATACCCCGGACAACTGTCCGGAGGCCAGCAGCAGCGTGTGGCGATCGCGCGTGCGCTCAGCATGGACCCGATCGTGATGCTGTTCGACGAGCCGACGTCGGCGCTCGACCCGGAGATGGTTGGCGAGGTGCTCGACGTGATGGTGCGGCTGGCCCATGACGGCATGACGATGATGTGCGTCACCCACGAAATGGGTTTTGCCCGCAAAGTCAGCCACCGTGTGATCTTTATGGATACGGGCCGTGTGGTCGAGGACTGCACGCGAGACGCTTTCTTTGACGACCCGGAGGCCCGCTCGCCGCGCGCCAAGGAATTTTTGTCGAAAATTCTGCAACATTGATGAGGGGAGGTTGAGACAGTTGCGGTTCCGATGGACTCCCTGACGCTGGCCCGTCCAGACGATTGGCACTTGCACCTGCGTGACGGCGCCGCGCTGGCCGCCGTGGTGCCGCACACCGCGCGCCAGTTCGCGCGCGCCATCGTCATGCCCAACCTGCGCCCACCGGTGACGACAACCGCGCAGGCGCTGGCCTACCGCGAGCGCATCTGCGCTGCCATTCCGGCCGGCATGGCCTTCCAGCCGTTGATGACGTTGTATTTGACCGACCAACTGCCGCCCGCGGAAATCGACCGCGCGTGCGCGGCCGGTGTGGCCGCCGTCAAGCTATACCCCGCCGGTGCCACCACCAACAGCGACGCCGGTGTGACCGACCTGCGCCGCACCTACCCGACGCTGGAAGCCATGCAGCGCGCCGGTCTGCCGCTGCTGC
>JANXMO010000160.1 GCA_025354615.1 Burkholderiales bacterium
GTTGCCGCGATGGCGCCAACAAGCAAATCTGGGTGTCATTGCATTGCGGCCGCTACATCGATCCCGAAGACGACCACAGCGGCTTAATTTACCAACTGCATGACATCACCTCGCGCCGCCTGGCCGAAGGCGAGCTGCAGCACGTGGCCTACCACGACGGCTTGACCGACCTGGCCAACCGCAAATGCTTCAATGAGCGGCTGGGTGTGGCGGTGGAGCACAGCTCGATCGACGCGGAACTGCGTTTTGCCGTGATGTTCCTCGACCTTGATCGCTTCAAGGTCGTCAACGACAGCCTGGGCCATCTGGCCGGCAACATGCTGTTGTGCGAAGTCGCGCGGCGTCTGGCCGACAGCGTGCGCCCGGGTGACCTGGTGGCGCGCCTCGGCGGCGATGAATTCGCCATCCTGCTCGAGCAGGTCGGCGAGCGCGACGAAGCGCTGCTGCTGGCACAGCGGCTGCTGAACGTGCTGGCCGCGCCGATGTTCATCAATGGCACGGAAGTGATCCCCAACGCCAGCATCGGCGTGACGCTCAGCGACCTGGGCTACCGCACGGTGGATGAAGTGCTGCGCGACGCCGACCTGGCGATGTACGCCGCCAAAGCCGAAGGCCGCCACCGCGTGGCCCTGTTTGACAGCGGCATGCACGAACGCATTGCGGAAAAACTGAAACTCGAAGGCGACCTGCGCCGCGCCATTGGCGAAGGCCAACTGTCGGTCGCCTACCAGCCGCTGTTCAACCTGGAGCCTTACAAACTGCGCGGTTTCGAAGCGCTGGCACGCTGGGTGCACCCTGAACGCGGACCGATCAGCCCGGCCGTGTTCATCGCCCTGGCCGAAGAAAGCGGCCACATTGAAGCGCTGACGGCGTGGGTCATCGACCAGGCGGCCGGCCAACTTGCCGCCTGGCATGCGGCCTATCCGCAGTGGAAGGACGTCGACATGCACGTCAACATTTCAGGCCGCGACTTGGCCAACGCAGCTTTGGTGCCGCAGGTGCGCGACGTGCTGCAGCGCCATGGCCTGGCGGCGCGCTACCTGACGCTGGAGATCACCGAAACCACGCTGATGGGCAAGCTGACGCTGGCGCTCGATGCGCTGCACGCGCTGCGCAAGGTCGGCGTCAAATTCAGCATCGATGACTTTGGCACCGGCTACTCGTCGCTCGCCTACCTGAGCACACTGCCGATCGACAGCCTGAAGATCGACCGCTCCTTCGTCGTCGGCATGGACTTGCAGCCGCAAAACATTGAAATCGTCCGCGCGGTAATGAACCTGGGCCGCTCGCTGGGCAAAACGGTGATCGCCGAGGGCATCGAAACCGTCGGGCAACTGGCCACGCTGAAAGAGCTGGGCGTGCCGGTCGGTCAAGGCTATTTGATGTCACGCCCACTGCGGCCGGACCAGGTCGAGGCCTTGTTTGAAAGCCCGGTGGCCGTGCATATTTGAACATTGGAAACTTCGGCGACTGATTGGATTGGTTGGCGCAAACGCGACTTCTTGCCGCAGCGCAGCGTAAACGACGCCGAACCCGCCAGGCGCAACGCCGGCGTTATCGCCCGTCCATCCGCTTTGTCGTCAACGCGGGTAACACCCGGCAGGCCCGCGAGGCGTTCGATACACTCAGTGCTTACGTCAATCGATCCAGTGCAAGAGCCGATGTTGAACTCCACTGTCGCCGAGAGGTTGCTGATTGAAGCGCCGGGCTGGCTGCAGCCACCGCGTTGTCGCCTTTTTTCAAGTCACTGCGGCACCGCTGGCCGTGTGCCGCAGCATTCAAGTTGGAGGGGCACGCCATGACGTTGCCTTTCATACCCCCGCCCTTGCCGGGCCCGGTGTGCCTGCTGCGCGAAACCCGTGCGGCCGACGCCGCCAGCCTGGCCCGCCATGCCGACGATGAAGGCGTTTGGCAAAACCTGTTCGACGGCTTTCCGCGCCCCTACACGCTCAGCGATGGGCAATGGTGGTGCACGACGGGCTGCCGGCTGCCGGCCAGCGGCCTGGTCTGGGTCATCGATGTGGGCGGCGAAGCGATTGGCTGTATTGCGCTGCGCCCCGACAGCGGCTGGCTGCGCTGCAACGCCGAGCTGGGCTACTGGATCGGCCGCGCGTTCTGGAAACGCGGCATTGCCAGCGCCGCGCTGGGCCGCGTCACCGACTGGGCCTGGGGTGCACTGCCCGAGCTGACGCGCCTTTACGCGCCCATCTTCGCCTGGAACGTCGGCTCGCAAGCGGTGGCCCGGCGCTGCGGCTACAAGTTCGAGGCTGAACTGCGGCGCAGCGCCATCAAAGACGGCCGCGTGATCGACCGTGTGCAGTACGTTGCACACCGCCCGGAACCGCTGCTGCCGTCATAAAGCTGGGGCATCGCCTCTGCCAGCGGCTTGTTTGCTTTTCTTTTTCTCGACACCATGACCCCGGAATTAACCGAACTGTTCGACAACAACCGCCAGTGGGCGAAAGCCACCGAGGCGCGCACGCCTGGTTTTTTCACGCAACTGTTGAAACAGCAGGCGCCACAGTATTTGTGGATTGGCTGCGCCGACAGCCGTGTGCCGGCCAACGAACTGGTCGGCCTGCTGCCGGGCGAGTTGTTCGTGCACCGCAACGTGGCCAACGTGGTCGTGCACAGTGACTTGAACTGCCTGTCGGTGATGCAGTTCGCGACCGACATGCTGAAGGTCAAGCACATCATCGTGGTCGGTCACTCAGGCTGCGGCGGCGTGGCGGCGGCGCTGCAAGACCGCCGCGTCGGCGTGGCCGACAACTGGATCCGCCACGTGCAGGACGTTCGCCACCAGCACCGCAGCTGGCTCGACACGGTGCCGGCGCCACGCCGCGTCGACGCGCTGTGCGAGCTCAACGTGATCGAGCAGGCGCGCAACGTCTGCCACACCACGGTCGTGCAGGACGCCTGGCTGCGGGGCCAGCCACTGACGGTGCACGGCTGGTTCTATGGGCTGTACAACGGGCTGCTGAATGACCTGAACATCACGGTGGCCGACCCCGACTGTTTGAATGCTGCTTATGGGCAGGCGCTCGATGCCGTGCGCGCCCGCTACACCAGCGGCGGCAGCGTGCCGCCACCCCGCGTCGAAAAGACGGAGCAAGTGTGAACGAGAGGGCAGCAGCCGCGCGGATGTTGCCCGAAGCGCTGACCGAGCCGCAGGCATTCGACATCGCCCGCGCGATGCTCGACGGCTTCAATCGCCACTATCGGCTGTTCCGCGCCGTCAGCGCCGAGGCGAAACGCCGTTTCGAAGCGCAGGATTGGCATGGTCAGCAGCGCGCCCAGCGCGAGCGCATCGAGTTCTACGACCAGCGCGTGGCTGAGGCCGCCAAGCGGCTGCGGCAAGAATTTGCCGCGGGCGAGCAATCCACCACCATTTGGCAGCAGGTCAAGCTGCACTACATCGGGCTGCTCGTCAACCACCATCAACCGGAGCTGGCGGAGACCTTTTTCAACTCG
>JANXMO010000187.1 GCA_025354615.1 Burkholderiales bacterium
GCCAGCGCCGGCCCGCCGCGCAAACGCTCTTGCTGCAGGCGTTCCTGCTGCAGCTGCGCCGCCTTTTTTTGATCGGTTGCGGCCACATGCGCAGCCTGCAGCCGTTGCGCTTCACTGCGCTCATCCCGTGTCTCGATGCGACGGCCTTCGGTGGCACAGGGCTGGTCTGAATAAACCGGTGTCGGGCCAGCGCAGCGGTGCACGGGCGCTGCCGCTGCCGCTAACCCGGCCGCTGCCAACACACAGGAAAAAAGCGCATGCTTCATGGCAGCTCCACGGGTATGGCGCATGATGTCGTCTACTCCTTTTCAAGGCGGGTTTGGACAACCGCCGCTGCGGGGGCCGGCTTGTTGTTCGCATGCAGTGTCATTTGCGCACGGGCCATCTCGGCACTGAGCAGATCGTCCAGCGCGCCGAGTGATCGCGCAATGCTGTCATCGATCAGCGCACGTTCGGCCGCTGGCGGCTTGCGCAGCACATAGTCAACGACCTCTGCCCTGACGCCCGGGTGACCAATGCCGATTCGCAAGCGCCAAAAATCGGCACTGCCCAATTGCGCCTGAATGTCCTTCAACCCGTTATGCCCGGCGTGGCTGCCACCCGTTTTGAGCTTGACTTGCCCGGGCAGCAGGTCCAACTCATCATGGGCGACCAAAATTTCTGCTGGCTCTATTTTGAAAAACCGTGCTAGTGCGGCCACCGATTTTCCGGACAGATTCATGTAGGTCATCGGCTGAAGCAGCCACAGTGGCGCACCAGGGCCTTGCGTACGGGCCATCAAACCAAAGTAGCTGCTTTGTGGCAGCAGCGAAGTCTTCAAAGCCCGCGCAACTTCGTCCACGAACCAGAATCCGGCATTGTGGCGAGTGGCTTCGTATTCAGTGCCTGGGTTGCCCAGGCCGGCAATCAATCGAATCATGAGCGCATTATCCAAGCGGTGAAAGCATTGAAAAACCCCACCAAAGTGGGGTTCAGGCTTGCACCATAAGCATCCAAAAGAGGGAAGCACAAAAGGCCGTTGAGTGGCCCAAAGCGCTTGCCTCAGAGGCTCAATGCTTTATTTCTTGTTCTGCTTTTCTGATTTCTTCGCTTTGGCAGCGGGGGCGGCAGGGGCAACTGCAACGGCTGCAACTTCTTCTTCCTCAACCGGTACCGAAGTTGAAACGATGACAGGATTGGGCCGGCCTTGCGTCATGACCTTGATGCCGTCGCTCAGCTTGATGTCATTGACGTGCAGCGACTGGCCTTTGGCCAATTCACCGAGGTCGACAGTCAAAAATTCCGGCAGCTGCGAAGCCAGGCACTGAATGCGCAATTCCGTGGCCACATGGTTGACCACGCACTTGTCGATTTTTACCGCGGGCGATTCTTCTTCGTTGGTGAAATGCAGCGGTACTTTTTTGGTGATCTTCGTTGTCGCGTCGATCCGCTGGAAGTCAACATGCAGCACCAAAGGGCGGAAAGGGTGGAATTGGTAGTCGCGCAACAGCACCTGTTCAGACTTGCCGTCAACTTCCATCTCCAGGATGGACGAGTGAAAGGCTTCTTTCTTCAACGCGAAAAACAGTGCGTTGTGGTCGAGCTCGATCTTGGCAGGTGTGCCGGCGCCGTAGACGATGCCGGGCACGCGCGCATTGTTGCGCAGGCGGCGGCTCGCTCCGGTCCCCTGCAGCGTGCGCTCAAAAGCGACGAATTTCATGGTGCACTCCAAAAAAGTGGTGAAGCCCCGCGACCAGGTGCTTCAAAAAATGGGCCAAAGCCCGAAACTGACATGAAACGGCGTCGGCGCAAGCCGCCACCTTCTCACATCAAAAATTGCTGTTTTGTTCGGCAAACAGCGATGTGACCGATTCTCCATCGGAGATGCGGCGTATCGTTTCCGCAAAAAGAAAAGCCACCGACAGTGACCGGATTTTTATGCAGGCCTGACCTTCGTCACTCAGCGGGATGGTGTTGCTGATGACCACTTCATCCAGCTCCGACTGACGGATGCGCTCGATCGCCGGGCCTGAAAAAACCGCGTGTGTGCAATACGCATAAACGTTTTTCGCGCCGCGGGCCTTGAGCACTTCGGCGGCTTTGACCAGCGTGCCCGCGGTGTCGATCATGTCGTCCATGATCACGCAGTTGCGGCCATCGATATCGCCGATCACATGCATGACTTCCGACACGTTGGCCTTGGGCCGCCGCTTGTCGATGATGGCCAGGTCACAGTTGAGTTGCTTGGCCAGCGCGCGAGCGCGCACCACGCCGCCCACATCGGGAGACACGACCACCAGGTCACTGTAGCGCTTGCTTTGCAAGTCGGAGAGCAACACCGGCGAGGCGTAGATGTTGTCGACCGGAATGTTGAAAAAACCCTGAATTTGATCGGCGTGCAAGTCCATCGTCAATAGCCGCTCGACGCCGACCGCTTCCAGCATGTTGGCTACAACCTTGGCGCTGATGGGCACGCGAGTGGAGCGTGGCCGCCGGTCTTGCCGGGCATAGCCGAAGTAGGGAATGACAGCGGTGACACGACGAGCCGATGCGCGCTTCAGCGCATCGACCATGATGCACAGCTCCATCAGGTTTTCATTGGTCGGCGCGCAGGTGGACTGCACGACGAAGATGTCACGGGCACGAACGTTTTGATGAATTTCGACGTCGACTTCGCCGTCGGAGAAGCGGCCAACCTTGGCTTTGCCGAGCTCGATGCCAAGATGTGCTGCCATTTCCAGCGAAAGCGCTGGATTGGCATTGCCCGTAAACAAAACAGTGTTGAAAAGCACATTCACTCCGTCGAGGCGCTGTGCAAACGCGTGCCGTTTGCTGCCAGTCCAGCCCCGGGGAGACCTGGTTCAGGTTCCGGGAATCCAAAAAAAATGGCAGGGGAGGAAGGACTCGAACCCTCGCATGTCGGAATCAAAATCCGATGCCTTGACCAACTTGGCGACTCCCCTACACCGGTCGTCGGCTTTCACCGCCAACCGTCAACTGCTCTTTCAAACTTTCTTCGACTTTTGCGCG
>JANXMO010000325.1 GCA_025354615.1 Burkholderiales bacterium
TGCAATGGTCAACAGCAACATTGCATCGGCCTGCCACTGCAGGTACCAGCGCAGGTTGTCGTCGCTGGCCGAGAAACTGGCCGTGTAATTGGTGCGGTCAAATGACGTGCTGCCGTTGGCCGCAAGGCCGCGGCGGGTGAACTCGGCCCACACCTGAGCGTGGCGCGGCGAGCCCTTGAACAGCAAGTGCTCCAGCAGGTGCGCCATGCCCGTTTCGCCGTAGTTCTCATGGCGGGAACCGACCCTGTAGGTCATGTTGACCGTGGTGCTTGGTTTCGAGCGGTCAACCGCCAACAGCACCTGCAGGCCGTTGGGCAAGCGGTATTCGCTGACGCCTTCTACCTCGCGCACCGGCGTCAAACCGGGCGGCGGTGCGCCCCGTGCCGCCGCAGCCGCTGACATTGCCATGCAACCCAAAACCACCACAGCGGCAACCGAACGACCCAACCCACAGAAAATCTTCAACATGGAACCCTTAGGCCAAGCGGACAGGCAGTGTAGAGCGGCCTGTGAAGGCCGGTTCCGTAACCGCCCCGGTCAGCGGGCAGCCAAGTCGCGGGCATACGCCGCTACGCCGCTGCTGATCTCATCCTTCGCTGCTTGCGGCCCTTCCCAGCCTTGCACCTTGACCCACTTGCCCGCTTCCAGGTCTTTGTAATGCTCGAAAAAGTGCTGAATGGCTTTCAACCGCATCTGGTTGATGTCTTCCGGTTTTTGCCAATGCGTGTAGATCGGCAGGATTTTGTCGATCGGCACCGCCAGCACCTTGGCGTCACCGCCGGCTTCGTCTTCCATCTTCAGCACGCCGATGGCGCGGCAGGTCACCACCACACCGGGTGACAGCGGAAAAGGCGTGATCACCAGCACGTCGACCGGGTCGCCGTCGTCTGACAGGGTTTGCGGCACGTAGCCGTAGTTGCAGGGATAGTGCATGGCCGTCGTCATGAAGCGGTCGACGAAAAGTGCGCCGCTGTCCTTGTCGACCTCATACTTGATCGGGTCGGCGTTCATCGGAATTTCGATGATGACGTTGAACTGGTCGGGCACGTTGGCGCCGGGCGTTACTCTGTGCAAGCTCATGGGAATGAAAAGTGGGTCGCGGGAAAGGCGCTCAGTTTAGCGGGGCCTGGGGAGCCGCCGCGGGTGGTCAGCAAGCTGTATTGCCACGGGCAATTGCCAGGCGCCAGTCCATGCCCTAGCATGGTGC
This sequence comes from Burkholderiales bacterium, assembly GCA_025354615.1. Lineage (GTDB taxonomy): Bacteria > Pseudomonadota > Gammaproteobacteria > Burkholderiales > Burkholderiaceae_C > JANXMO01. Next base: position 1,208 of record JANXMO010000325.1, read on the forward strand.
AAGCCTGCCTGCCGGACCGGGCACCCCTCACTTATTCAGGAGACCCTCATTGATTTCTCATCAGATGGCGCTCTACGCCGTGCTGGCCTGCGGGCTGGCGGCTGTCGTTTACGGCTTTGTGCAACGTGGCTGGGTGTTGCGCCAACCCGCCGGCAATGAACGCATGGCGGCAATTGCCAGTGCCATCCAGCAGGGCGCAGCAGCTTACCTTGCACGGCAGTACAAGACGATTGCCATCGTCGGCGTTGTCCTCGCGGTGCTGATTGCCGTGTTCATTGACCGGGTCAGCGCGGCCGGCTTCGTGTTGGGCGCGGTGCTGTCGGGCGTTTGCGGTTTCATCGGCATGAATGTCTCCGTCAAGGCCAATGTGCGCACGGCGCAAGCCGCCACTCAAGGGCTTGCGCCGGCGTTGGACGTGGCTTTCAAGGGTGGCGCCATCACCGGCATGTTGGTCGTCGGCCTGGGTCTGCTCGGCGTCACGGCGTTCTTTTTGTTTCTCAGTGGCGGGCCCAGCCAAGTGGTAACACTGCAAAACAGCGCCTTCACGCTGAAGCCGCTGTTGGGGTTCGCTTTTGGCGCGTCCTTGATCTCGATCTTCGCGCGGCTGGGCGGCGGCATTTTCACGAAGGGCGCAGATGTGGGTGCTGACCTCGTGGGCAAAGTCGAAGCCGGCATTCCGGAGGATGACCCGCGCAACCCGGCGGTGATTGCCGACAACGTGGGCGATAACGTCGGTGACTGCGCCGGCATGGCCGCCGACCTGTTCGAGACCTACGCCGTGACGCTCATCGCCACCATGGCGCTCGGCGCGCTTGTGGTGACTGCCGCGCCGTCAGCCGCGGTCATCTACCCGCTGGTGCTGGGCGGCGTGTCGATCATCGCGTCCATCATTGGCTGCGCTTTCGTCAAGGCATCGCCCGGCATGCGCAATGTCATGCCGGCGTTGTACAAGGGCTTGGCCGTGGCCGGCGTGCTGTCGCTGGCGGCGTTCTGGTTCGTCACCCGCGCCGTCATGCCGGTTGATGCATTGGGGCCGCTGTATCCGGGCAGCCATCTGCGGCTGTTTGGCGCCTGCGCCGTCGGCCTGGGGCTGACGGCAGCGCTGGTCTGGATCACCGAGTACTACACGGGCACGCAGTACGCACCGGTGCAGCACATCGCGCAAGCCTCCACCACCGGCCATGGCACCAACATCATTGCCGGGCTGGGCGTGTCGATGCGGTCAACCGCGTGGCCGGTGCTGTTCGTTTGCGCCGCCATCCTGGGTGCCTACCAAC
>JANXMO010000327.1 GCA_025354615.1 Burkholderiales bacterium
CCACGCTGGCGCTGCGCTGCCCGGCGCACCCGGCGGCGCTGGCCTTGCTGGCCGCGGCCGCCAGACGCGGCGTGGCTGGCGTGGCCGCGCCCAGCGCCAACCGCTTCGGCCGCGTCAGCCCGACTTGTGCGGCACACGTGCAGCAGGAATTCGGCGACGCGCTGGCCGTGCTCGACGGCGGGCCGTGTGCGGTCGGCATCGAGTCGGCCATCGTCGACTGCTCGCGCGGCGCCGCCGTGCTGCTGCGCCCGGGGCTGTTGACGCGCAGCACCATCGAGGCGGTGCTGGGCGAGCCGCTGGGCGCGGTTGATGCCAGCGCACCGCGCGTGTCGGGCAGCCTGGCGGCGCATTACGCGCCCAGCGCCCGCGTGCGGCTGCTGCCAACCGATCAGCTGCAAGCGGCGCTGCGGCAACCGATTTCGCCCCAAGCGCTGGCGGTATATTCGCGCACCGTCAGGCCGCCCTTGCCAGCGTGGGTACGCCACCTGCCGATGCCGGCCGATGCGGCGGCCGCGGCCCACGAATTGTTTGCGGTGCTGCGCCGCATCGACGACCTCGGCTTGCAAGAGGTGTGGATCGAAGCTCCGCCCGCCGACAGTGCCGCCTGGGACGGCGTGCGTGACCGCCTTCAGCGGGCGGCTGCCACGGGGTCTCATGACGTTGATTGAGGCGGGCTGTTGAACGCCTTTACGCCATTCCGTATTTCTGGAGATTGCATGACTTTCAAGGTTTCTGAGCCGCGCGCTGACAGGCGCCGTGCGGTGGTGTGGGCCGCAGGCCTGGCCCTTTCTGCGCTGCTGGCTTCGTGCGGCGGTGGCGAACGGGTGTCGACTTTCGCGCCCACGCGGGTGCTGGCGTTCGGCGACGAAGCCAGCGTCATCGACGACTCGGGCCGCACCGGCAACGGCCGCAAATACACCATCAACGCACTGGCCGCCGACAACGCGACGCTGGACTGCGCCGCCAATCCGATCTGGGTGCAATACTTGGCCTCGCGCTTTGGGCTGGTGTTTCCGCAATGCAACCCGGCCGGTGTGTCGGCACCCGCCAGCCGCATTTACGCCGTGGCTGGTGCCACCGTGGCTGACGTCAAACGGCAGGTCGACCTGCAACTCGCAGCGGACGGCTTCAACGACCGCGATCTCGTCACGGTACTGGCCGGTGCGAACGACATCCTGGCGCAATATGCGCAATACCCGGCGTTGCCCGAAGCGCAGTTGACTGCCGCGGTCGTGCAAGCCGGCAGCGATTTGGCTGTACAGGTCAACCGGGTTGCCGCGGCCGGTGGCAAGGTGCTGGTGGCCTTTGTGCCCAACCTCGGTCAAACCCCCTTTGGCGTGGCTGAAGCCGCCGACCCGGCCAAAGGCACTGATCGCACGACCTTGTTGGCGAAGCTGACCGAAAGCTTCAACGGCGAGCTGAGTTTTCGCATCCGCAACGATGGTTACCAAATCGGTCTGATTCGCTCGGAATGGTTTGACCCGTTGATCAGCTCGCCGTCAACGGCCGGCTTGGCCAATGTGACGCAGGCCGCTTGCACCACGCCATCGGCCTACAACTGCAGCTCGGCCACGCTGCGCCCGGCCGACCCGGTCACCAACACATTGACCGCCACCGCCGAGACCTGGCTGTGGGCCGATGCCTTGCAACTCAGCCCCGTGGGCCATCTTCGGCTGGGGCAGGCGGCTGACGGGCGGGCGCGCGGCAACCCGTTTTAAGGTTTGAAGCGCGGCTGGTGCCGCTGCTGCTGGTGAGGCGGCCGTCCCACCAGCAGCAGCTTCATGATCAAAATGGAGCCGGCCAACAGCAGCGTGATGGCGTTGGCCACGATGATGGGCCACGCGCCCAGCGCCAGCCCGTAAGCCAGCCACAAGGCTACGCCCAGTGTGAAAGCGCTGTACATGCCGAGCGAAATGCCGCTCACGTCGCGCGTGCGAAAGGTCAGCAGCGCCTGCGGCACGAAGGCGCCGGTGGTCAGCGCCGCGGCCAGTCCGCCCAGCCAGTCAGCCAGCGAAGCCGCGTTCATTCGGGCCGCCTGTCGTCAGCTGTCCACTCGACCAGGGCGTCAAAGGCCGCGCGGGCAGCGCCTGCGTTGGTGTGATTGACGATGGCCACCAGCACGTAGCGGCGGCCGGAATCGCCCAGCACGACACCGGCCACCGCTGCCACGTCGCGCAGCGAACCGGTCTTCAAATGCGCCCGGCCACGCCCGGCCGCGCTGCGCTGCAGCGTGCCGTCCACCCCGGCCAATGGCAGCGAAGACAGCAGCTCGGGCATCGTCGGCTGGGCCCAGGCGCGTTGCAACAGCAAAGCCAGCAGCTCGGCGCTGACCCGGTTGTGGCGCGACAGCCCGGAGCCGTTGTCGACCACCGCGGCGGCGCCGGCCACACCGAAATTCGTCTCCAGCCAGCGCCGCATCACCTCGCGCGCCGCCGCAGGCGAACCGGCCCCGCCTTGCACCCGCCCCAGCGTCAAAAACAACTGCTGCGCCATCACGTTGTTGCTGAACTTGTTGATGTCGCGCACCACTTCGGGCAGCGGCCGCGAGCTCAGCTCGAAGCTGGCCGGCGCCGCTGGCGCCACGCCATCACGCACCTGGCCGGCCAGGCTGCCGCCCATTTCGGCCCACAAGGCGGACAGCAAGCGGGCGTTGTAGCGGGCAGGGTCGGGCGCGGCCAACATCCATGTTTTGTCACCGCAGGCCAGCGGGAAGCGCCCGGCGAAGCGCCAACGCGCGGTATTGCTGACGTCGGGCTGCAGCTGTGCCCGCCAGTCGCCGCAGGGGCCGGCCGCCAGCGGCACGGCCTCTTGCATCTGCACGTCGGCCAGCCGCGGTTCGGCGGTGACGATGGCCTGGCCCGTCGCCGCGTCCGGGTGAAAGGTGAAAGCGATCGATTTGTAGTTCAACAAAAGCGCATCGGCCTGCACGTTGTAAGGCCGCAGGGCCTCTCCATCGAAGTCAGCGGGACTGAGGGGCGCTTCTTCCGCCGAGCCGGGCTCGAAAGCGCGGCGGTCGAGCACGATGTCGCCGCGGATGTGGCGCACGCCCTGTTGCTGCACGCGGCGCAGCAGCAACCACACGCGTTCGAGCACCAGCGTCGGGTCGCCCAGGCCCTGGATGACGAGCTCGCCGTCGAGCACGCCGCCCGCGCGTGGGCCCGTCAGCCACACCGGCGTGGCCCAGCGGTAGCCGGGGCCTAGCAATTCCAGCGCCGCTTGCGTGGTCAGCAGTTTCATCACCGACGCCGGGTTGA
>JANXMO010000231.1 GCA_025354615.1 Burkholderiales bacterium
GCGAAGTCTGGCGTGCGATGACTGCGAGCCGCAGCGGCTTGCTGCACGCCAGCACGGGTAGCGGCAAGACGTATGCGGTGGGCTTTGGCGCCTTGCTGCGCGGCCTGGCGCAGCCACAGCCGGCGTCGGGCGCGCCACCACTGGGCGTGCTGTGGCTGACGCCGATGCGGGCGTTGGCCGCTGATACGGCGCGGGCGTTGCAGCGACCAATGGAGGCGCTGACGCCGCGCTGGACGCTGGGCCAGCGCACCGGCGACACCGCCGCTGCCGAGCGTGCGCGGCAAGACCGGCGGCTGCCGACGGTACTGGTGACGACGCCCGAGTCGCTCAGCCTCCTGCTGGCGCGCGCGGCTTCGCGCGAGGAGCTGGCGCAGGTGCACACCGTCGTCGTCGACGAGTGGCACGAGTTGATGGGCAACAAGCGCGGCGTGCAGGTGCAGCTGGCGCTGGCGCGGCTGCGTGGCCTCAACCCGGCGCTGGCGGTGTGGGGTTTGAGCGCGACGCTGGGCAACCTGGTCGAGGCGATGGCGGTGCTGCTTGGAACGCCGGCTTTGCCAGACGCTGCGCCGGGCGGCGTGCTGGTGCGCGGCCGTGTGGACAAGAAGATGGTGATCGACACGCTGCTGCCGGCGCAGCCGAGCCGCTTCACCTGGGCGGGCCACCTGGGCGCGCAGATGCTGCAGCCGGTGGTGGCGGAAATCGATGCCGCGTCGACCGCGCTGGTCTTCACCAACACTCGTTCGCAGGCGGAAATCTGGTACCAACTGCTGCTGCGTGAGCGGCCCGACTGGGCCGGCATCGTCGCGCTCCACCACGGCTCGCTCGACAAGGAAGTGCGCGAGTGGGTGGAAGCCGGGTTGAAAGCCGGGCGCTTGAAGGCGGTGGTGGCCACCTCGTCGCTCGACTTGGGCGTTGACTTCCTGCCAGTCGAGCGGGTGCTGCAGATCGGCAGCGCCAAGGGCGTGGCCCGCTTGCTCCAGCGCGCCGGCCGCAGCGGCCATGCGCCCGGGCGGCCCAGCCGCATCACGCTGGTGCCGACCAACACGCTGGAGCTGGTGGAGGCGGCTGCTGCGCGCAACGCCGCGCAGGCCGGGCGCATCGAGAGCCGCGCCGCGCCCGACAAACCGCTGGATGTACTGGTGCAGCACCTGGTGACGATTGCATTGGGCGACGGTTTTACCGCCGACGCCTTGTTCGATGAAGTGCGCCGCACGCATGCCTACGGTGCCCTGACGCGTGAGGAATTCCAGTGGGCACTGGACTTTGTCGAAAAAGGCGGAGCGAGCCTTGCGGCGTACCCGGAATACCACCGCGTCGTTAACGTCGACGGCGTTTACCGCGTGCCCGACCGGGCGATTGCGCGGCGCCACCGCATGGCCATCGGCACCATCGTCAGCGATGCTGCCATGCAGGTGAAGTACCAGAGCGGTGGCCGCATCGGCAGCGTGGAAGAAAGCTTCATCGCGCGGCTGCGCAAGGGCGATTGCTTTGTGTTCGCCGGCCGGGTGCTCGAGTACCTGCGCACGCAGGACATGACGGCCTATGTGCAGAAGGCCAGCCGCAACAAAGGCGTGGTGCCGACCTGGGGCGGCGGCAAGATGTCGCTGTCGAGTGAGCTGGCTGAGGCCACGCTGGCGGTGCTGGCCGACGCGGCGCATGGCGTCTTCAAGACGCCGGAGATGCGGGCGGCGCAGCCGATGCTGGAAACGCAGGCCTGCCTGTCGAAGTTGCCGACGCCCGAGACGCTGCTGGTCGAGCAGTTCAAGTCGCGTGAAGGCCATCATTTCTTTTTCTACCCATTTGCCGGCCGCAATGTGCACCTGGGGCTGGCCAGCCTGCTGGCGTGGCGGCTGGCGAGGCAGGCGCCGAACACTTTCAGCATGAGCGTCAACGACTACGGTTTCGAGCTGCTCAGCGCCGAGCCGGTGGCGGCCGCTGTGGTGCTCGACGGCCAGCTGTTCAGCCGCGACGGGCTGCTGGCCGATGTGCTGCAAAGCCTCAACAGCAGCGAACTGGCGCAGCGGCGATTCAGAGAAATCGCCCGCGTGGCCGGGCTGATTTTCATGGGCTACCCGGGCCAGCCGAAAAGCATGCGGCAGCTGCAGGCATCAAGCGGGCTGTTCTACGAGGTGTTTCGCAAATACGACGCCGGCAACCTGCTGCTGACGCAGGCGCAGACCGAAGTGCTGAACCAGGAGCTCGACCTGAACCGCCTGCAGGCCAGCCTGCAGCGCATGGCCGCGCTGCGCCTGGAGCACGTCGTGCTGAGCGTTCCAACGCCGTTCAGCCTGCCGCTGATGGCCGAGCGCCTGCGCGAAAAGCTCAGCACCGAAAAACTGGCCGACCGGCTGCAGCGCATGGTGAGCGATGCCGAACGGGCGGCCGACCGGCCTGCACCGGCGCATGCCGCTTGAAAAGGCCGCTCGTCAGTAATTGGCCGCCGTCAACGAGAACGGGCTGCTGCCGGCCTGGACGACGCTGTAGCGCAGGCGGCTGCCCAGGCTGCCGTTGGCGTTGACTTCAAGGCACGTCGCGCTGCTGCCGGCTGAATAGCCGCTGCTGGCGGGAATGGTCACGTTTTCGCACAGCAGCGCGAACGGCTCGCCATCGCTGCCGCGCGCCGCTTCGATCGACCATGTGCTGGTCACCGTCAAATTGACGCTTGAAAACGCCGTGCAGCCGGCCAGGTCGGTTTCGGTGTTGAGCGAGCCGACCGCGCCGACATTGGCCAGCACCGGCAGAACGCTGTTGGGTGAAATCAGCGTGCAGGTGCCGTCGGTCAAGTTGACCGTGCCGACCGGTGTGCCGCTGAAGGCGTCGTAGTAGTGGTCCAGCGTGTTGACGGTGGTGATGCCGTCGACCGTGAAGCTCGACGTCTGCCGCGTGCGCGCTGCGTTGATGCCGGTGACGGGAAACACCGCCGCCGCGAGCGGCTGGTTGCTCAGCTGCAAGGTGTAGGTACGGCCGTTGGATGCAACCCCGGAAACACTGTAAGAGGCGCTGGTCGCCAGGCTGTTGCGAAAGGCGGTGGCCACCGCATAGGTGTTGGAAGCGGGCAGGCCGGCCTCCAGCGTACCGCCGCCGCAGCCGTTCAAAAAAGCGGTGGTGATGAGCAAGGCACCGGCGGTCAGGCCGGCCGGCAAGTGATGGGGCGTCTTCATGGCGTTTTCAACAAAGCAGTGAAAAACGCCATTGTCGGTGGTCAACGCCGCCGCACCTTCAGGCACGCATCAAGGTGCTTTTGCCGAACAGGCTTTCGATCAGGTCGACGGCGAGCACCGCGGTGGCATTGCGCACATCCAGCGCCGGGTTCAGCTCCATCACGTCGAGCGAGCCCAGCCGGCCGGTGTCGGCAATCATTTCCATGCACAGCTGCGCTTCGCGGTACGTCGGGCCGCCCAGCACAGTGGTGCCGACGCCAGGGGCGATCGGTGGGTCGAGGAAGTCGACGTCGAAGCTGACATGCAAGTGGGTGTTGGCGTCAACGCCGGCCAGCGCCGCTTCCATCGTGTGGCGCATGCCGACTTCGTCGATGTAGCGCATGTCGAATACTTCGAGGCCTTGGGAATGGACGAAGCGCTTTTCACCCGGGTCGACACTGCGGATGCCGATCTGCCGGATGGCTTTGGGGCTGATGGCCGGCACGCTGCCGCCCAGCGCCGCCAAGGCCGGCGGGCCGTGGCCGCACAGCACGGCCAGCGGCATGCCATGCAGGTTGCCGCTGGGCGTCAGCGCATCGGTGTTGAAGTCGGCATGGGCGTCGAGCCACAGCACGCGCAATGTTTGGCCGGTTTCGCGGCAATGGCGGGCCACGGCGCTGATCGAGCCGATGCCGAGGCTGTGGTCACCGCCCAGCAGAATGGGTAGCCGGCCTTCGCTCAGCTCTGCGTGCACCGCGTGGTGAACGGCTTCATTCCATGCCAGCACTTCGGCCAGGTGGCGGTAGCCGCCGACCGGCGGCAGCCACGGGTTGGCAGGGCCGGCGAGGTTGCCGCGGTCGTGCACCTGCAGCGCATGGCTGCGCAGCACATCGATCAAATTGGCAACGCGCAAGGCCTCGGGGCCCATGCTGGCGCCGCGGCTGCCGGCGCCCACGTCGGTGGGCGCGCCGATGACGCTGATGGCCCGGCCGCTCACGTCAGGGCACCGACGACGGCGCCGCGTGAAAGTCATACGCTGCCTGCAGCGCTTCCCAGGCTTCTTCGGCGGTTTCGACGAAGCGGAACAGCTTGACGTCTTGCGGCGAAATCATGCCGGTCTCGATCAACGCGTCGAAGTTGACCAGCCGCGTCCAGAACGCGCGGCCGAACAGCAGAATGGGCCGCTCGCGGCACTTGCCGGTCTGGATCAGCGTGAGGATTTCGAACAGCTCGTCGAGCGTGCCAAAGCCGCCTGGAAAGCACACCAGCGCAATGCTGCGCATCAAAAAATGCATTTTGCGCAG
>JANXMO010000279.1 GCA_025354615.1 Burkholderiales bacterium
GCTGGTGCCGGCTCCGCGGCCGTGCTTGCAGAGGGTCCAACAGACGCCAACGTCGGTGTGATAACACGGGTGCGCAGGCGGGCCAGACGTTTTGCGGCGCCTGCCGCGGCCTGGCCGGCAGGGCTTTTGCGCACAACTTGCTTTTCAAGCAGCTTGGCCAACGTGCTCCCGCGCTCGCCGTTGCTTTGCAACAGCACCAGGGAGTCCAGCAGAACCGCCAGGTCCCGGCGCTGCACTTCGTTGAGCTGCTGGGCACCCCATGCCGATTCCAGCAAGGCCATGCCGCCGGGCCGGGCGGCGAGTTCAATCGCCAATTGCCAGCCGGCGTGCGGCTGAGGGCTGGCGGCCGCGTCAGCGGGATTGCGTTGCTGCAGCGTATGGCGGACTTCAAAGCCCCAATCGGTTTGGCGCAGCGCCGCCAAAGTGGCCGCCGCCTGGGCCGCATCTGCGTCGCTGACGGTCGCCAGCGCCTGCACGAGCGACGCTGTCTGAACACTCCCCGGCCCTTGTGGCGCCAACCCCGGCCAGCGCTGCAACTCCTGGCGCAGCATGCCAACCGCTAATAACGCCTGGGGCTGATGGCCAAAGGCCTGCTGCAGCAGCGGCTGAAAATCGGTCGGCGCAACGCCACGCGTGGCGGCGGGCAAACGGGGCCGCTCCAGGGTCGCAGCCCGTTCGCCCAGTGCTGCGCGAGGGGCTGGCATGCCACTGCTGTGCGGCGGCGGGCGTACGCCTTTGTCCAGTGCGTTGGCGGTGGTTTGCCGCTGCTGAAACGGGTTTTCCTTGAGCAGGCGGTTACGGCCCCAGATCCATCCTTTGATTCCCTTCATTCGTCAACGTTTCTTGCAGGGCAAATACTGGCTTTGTGAAAACAAAGAAGGCTAGCGGACGTGATCAAAAGGGCATCAACTATTTCCACCTATTGAAAAGCGTTTATTGAGCCAGCGTGCAGCGCTGCTTCGGCAAAGTTCTGCTGAACTCAATACTTTTCAGGCTCTGTTGTGAATAAGCGCTTGCAGCAGATGGCCTGGCACAAGGGGGCCACCCTCCACAGGGCGGTCGTTGTTCAGCTTCGCTGCTGCGAGGTCAAAAGCTTTCCCAGTCATCGGTGCCGGTACGGGCGGTGGCTGTCGCCACGGGGGCGGGCGCCGGGCTGACTTGAGCTTTTGCCGGTTTGGGAGACGCGGGCTTCGCAGGCGTAAAGCTTGCACGCGTGACGTTCGCGGCCCGCTTGGGGCCGCGGCGGTCGCTGGCAACCACTGCCGGCTCAGCCATGGCTGCCGCATTCACAACGGGCTGTTCGCCGCCCAGCTTGAACACTGCTACCGCTTCAACCAGCTGGCGGGCTTGCACCTTCAAGCTCTCAGCCGCGGCCGCGCTTTGTTCGACCAGCGCCGCGTTTTGCTGCGTCGCCTTGTCCATTTGAGTGACGGCTTCGCCGACCTGCGCCACCCCGGCACTTTGCTCGGTGCTGGCACTGCTGATCTCGCCCATGATGTCGGTTACCCGTTTGATCGAGGTCACCACTTGCGCCATCGTGACCCCGGCTTGGTCCACCAGCACCGTGCCGTGTTCGACACGATCCACACTGGCGTTGATCAAGATTTTGATCTCCTTGGCGGCGTCAGCGCTGCGGCTGGCGAGGCTGCGAACTTCTGAGGCCACCACAGCAAAGCCGCGGCCTTGCTCGCCGGCCCGCGCCGCTTCCACTGCGGCGTTCAACGCCAGAATGTTGGTCTGGAACGCAATGCCATCAATGACGCTGATGATGTCGGCAATCTTTTTCGAGCTGGCGTTGATACCTTTCATCGTCGCCACCACTTGACCGACCACTTCGCCGCCCTTGACCGCTTCGGTACTGGCACCAGACGCCAGCTCGTTGGCATGCCTGGCGTTGTCGGCGTTTTGTTTGACGGTGCTGCTGAGTTCCTCCATCGAGGCCGCGGTTTGCTGCAAAGCGCTGGCTTGTTGTTCGGTGCGGCTGGACAAATCGTTGTTGCCCTGTGCAATCTGGGACGATGCGGTGGCTACCGATTGCGAATTCTGTCGCACGTTCGTCACCACCCGCGTCAATGCGGCCTGCATTTCTGCCAAAGCACGCAGCAGCTCGCCGGTTTCATCGCGCGAGGTGTTGTTGATTTCGCTGTTCAGCTCACCCTGCGCAATACGCCGGGCCAGGGAGACCGATTGCAGCAGTGGCTTGGTAATGGCCCGTGACACGCCCCAAGCCAAAACCGCCGCCAAACCCACCGCCAACAGCGTGCCCAGCAGCATCACCGAAGTGTTCAACGCGCGCAGGCTTTGCGCTTCTTTGCTGCGCACGGCCAGCAGCCCACGTTCCGCGCCGTCAAAAGCTTGCGAGAGGCCGCGGAATGCGTCCATGGCCGCCTTGTCTTTGCCTTTGGCGAATTCCGCTACGAATTTTTCAAACGTCAACTGCCCGCTGCTGACCTGGCGCCGCGCGGCCATCATGGCTTCAACCACCTTTTTGAATTCTTCATGGCGCTCGGTGATTTCATCCAGCCGTTGTTGCTGCGCCGGGTTGTCGGCGGTCAGTTTCTTGGCTTCATCGCGGGCTTTGGCAAAGTCTTGCAAGCCGCTGTTCCAGGGCGCTAAAAAGCCGTCTTGGCCAGCCAGTAAAAAACCGCGTGCGCCGGTTTCCATGTTGATCATGCTTTTGAGCATGCTGTCGCTGGTGTCAAGTATTTGATAGGTGTGGATGTTCCACTTCTCTGCTTCCGAAAGCCGTAAACCGCTCCAGTAAGACATCAGCACAACGGCTAAAAAAATCGCCACGACACAGGCAAAAGCGCTGGCGAGCTTGGTGCCGATTTTTAAGTTGGAAAGCTGGGGCATGAAAGACTTCCTTGTGATCGCTGACGGGAAAAAGAGAGCTGTGACGTACAAGAAGGGTTTTCGACGTTTGACTTGTCTGCTTGAGAGGGATGTGCCCGCGCCGCCAGCCGCGTAGGCGATATGACATGAAGACGAGGTGGGCCAGCATCGAGGCCGATTCGGTACGTAGCCATCATTTGCTTGCGTGACCATCAAACGCTTGTGCAGTGTCAGGAGCCAATGCCGCTGTAGCGACATATGGGGTTTTTTAAGAACCTATCCTTAAATAGCTAAACTCCCGACCGAGCCGCAGGATGCGCGGCGTTGGAGCAAGGCTTTGTCCAAACGAGTTGAATCCTGGGAAGTAACGGACGACTTCTGGCGGCGCGTTGAGCCGCTGGTTCCACCGCCTGTTGTGCCAGCCGACCGGGTCTACCTGCGCAAGCGCTGTGCACAAGCGCTTTCTCGAGTGGGAAGCTGCCGGCTTCTTCGAATCGGTGTGGAAAGCCGGCCTGGCCGAGTACGACCAGATGGAGGGCATCGCCTGGCGCTGGCAAAGCGTTGACGGCGCCATGATGAAAGCACCCCTGGCACAGCAAGCCGTCGGCCCCAACCCGACCGATCGGGGAAAAAAAAGGCAGCAAGCGGCACCTGCTGGTCGACGGCCGTGGCGTCCCGTTGTCGCTCGTCGTGAGCGGGGCGAACGTGCATGACTGCAAGCGACTTGACGAAGTGCTCAGCGCCATCGTCGTCAAGCGCAAGAATCCGCCCCATCGGCGAAACAAAAAGGCCAGGCGCTGGGGGTGGAGGTCTGCCACAGCTGGTTCAGCCGCTTCCGCAAGCTGCTCGTGCGCCATGAAAAGCTCGAACGCAGCTTCCTGGCGCTCAACCACCTTGCTGCGGCAATCATCGCTTTGCGTAAGGTGTCGTTGAGGGTTAATGTAATTTACGGATAGGTTCTTATAAAGCCGATGCATTTGGCACTGTGGCAAGGCGCCCACCACAGCGATACCAAGGTATCGCGAGGACGGGCAACGCCGCCACAGGGACAAAGGCGCGGTTTTATAAGTGCCGATCAGCGTGAAACACTGCACTAGGGCAAACATGGTGAGCTCCGCGCCTTGCGCGTGAACCGGTCTTGTTCACTCCAATGGCTCGATTGCGCGGCTTGTGATCATTTGACTGAGCGGTGCCACGAAACAGTCGGGCAACAAAATACTGCTAGCGTGCATTTTAGTGATCGTGGGCAGCGTGAAACGCTCTTGGTGCAAACGGCAGTGTTGGGCTGGGGGGTGTCTGCAAGCCGTGTTTTGTTTGAGTGCCTGCCTGGCCGCTCGATGTGCCCGCTCGTCTGGCGCGCCGTCTGCCAGAAAAACCTGCCCGTCTGGCGCAGCGCTTGCAACGGCTCAGGCGCCTTTTGAATTCGAATGAATCAGCAGTAGATGAACAAGCAATGGAAGTGGGTCGCGGCGGGTGCTGTGGTGGCAATTCTTGCTGTGGCAGCTTATCAAGTGGCCGGGTCGCGGCCAGGGGTTGGCGGCACGAACAAGGTGGCGTCTGCCGCTTCCGCCGCCAGCGGCGCTGCTGTCAGCGTCACCACAGCGCTGGTGCAGCAGCGCGATTTCGAGGTTCAGCTCGAAGCCACCGGCACCGTCACTGCCGCCAGCAGTGTCGACGTGCGGCCGCAGGTCAGCAGCGTCATCACCCGTGTTCACGTGCGTGAAGGCCAGTTCGTCAAAGCCGGTGAATTGCTGTTCACGCTGGATGCACGCACCGATGAAGCCAACGTGGCGCGGGCTCAGGCCCAGCTGGCGCGCGACCAGGCCCAATTGGCCGATGCGCAGCGTCAACTTAACCGCAGCCGCGAGTTGCTGGCGCAGAACTTCGTCTCCCAGGCGGCGCTGGACAGCACCTTGGCGCAAGTGGAATCGCAAGCCGCGGTGGTGGCCGCCGACAAAGTGGCCATCGACGCCGCGCGGGTGGGCCTGGGCTATGCCCGCATCGTTGCGCCCAGCGCCGGGCGGGTGGGCACGGTGCCGGTTTTCGTGGGCAGCACGGTGCAGGCCAACAGCACTGTGCTGGTGACGATCACGCAGCTGGATCCGATTTTCGTCAGCTTCAACCTGCCGCAGCGCTACGTTGCCGATGCGCTGCAAAGCCTGCGTGACGGCGGCGGGCGCGTCAGTGCCGCGCTGCCGGAGGCTGCCACGCCGCTGCTGGGGCGCCTGCAGTTCGTTGACAGTGCAGTCGACACCGGCTCGGGCACCGTCAAGGTCAAGGCGGTGTTCAACAACGCCGCGCAGGCCTTGTGGCCAGGTGCGTTCGTCAACGTCAAGCTGACGGCGCAGACCCTGAAAAATGCGCTCCTCGTGCCGCAGGCGGCGCTGGTGCAAAGCGCGCGCGGCCGCACAGTGTTCGTGATCGACGCCGCGGCCAAGGCGCAGGCGCGGCCCGTTGAAGTGCTCAATGCGGCCGGCAGCGAGGCCGTGGTCAGCGGCTTGCGCGCGGGCGAACGGGTGATCATCGACGGCCGGCAAAACGTTCGGCCGGGCGTAGCGGTGATTGAGCGGGCGGCGGGCGGGCGCGGCGCGGCCTCTTCTGCAAGCTCCGCTGCAAGCGCTGGCAGTGCTGCAGCAAGCAGCGCCAGCGCGGTGCCAACGTCATGAATCTCTCCGAGCTGTTCATCCGCCGCCCGGTGATGACGGTGTTGCTCAACCTGGCCATCGTGGTGGCTGGGGCGCTGGCCTGGACCCGTATTCCGGTGGCCGCCTTGCCAAGCTACAACACGCCGGTCATCAACGTCAGCGCCAGCTTGCCCGGTGCCAGTCCCGAAACCATGGCCACGTCGGTCGCGCTGCAGCTGGAAAAGCAATTCCAGCAAATTCCAGGGCTGAACCTGATCAGCTCGACCAACACGCTGGGCGCGACGTCCGTCACGCTGGAATTCGATGAAAACCGCAACATCGACGCGGCGGCGGTCGATGTGCAGGCCGCCTTGCTGCGCGCGCAGCGCACGCTGCCGCTCGAGATGACGACACCGCCGTCGTATCGCAAGGTCAACCCCGCCGACGCGCCGGTGCTGTTCATCGCGCTCACCTCACCGGCGCTCAACCCGTCGGACTTGAACGACTACGCCGAGCACCTGATCCTGCCGACGCTGTCGACCCTCGAAGGCGTGGCTCAGGTGACGATCAACGGCGCCAAGCGGTTTGCGGTGCGCGTGCGCGTGCGCCCGGATGCGCTGGCCGCGCGCAACATCAGCCTGGATGAACTCGCCGCGGCGTTGAAAGCCGCCAACGCCAACACGCCGGTCGGCACGCTGGAAGGCGCCAAGCAGACGCTGACGCTGCAGGCCAACCGCCAGCTGCGCAACGCGGCTGAATTCGCCGACCTGATCGTCAGCGCCCGTGGCGGCAACCCGGTGCGGCTGCGCGACGTGGCCGACGTCGAAGACAGCTATGAAACCGTTCGCTCGGCCGGCAGCTTCAACGGCGAAGCGTCGATTTCGCTGCAGGTGCAGCGCCAGCCTGATGCCAACACCGTCAAGGTGGTCGACGCGGTAAAGGCCGCGATGCCGGGGTTCAGGGCGCAGCTGCCGCAGTCGGTGGTCATCAGCCTGGTCAACGACCGTTCGCTGTCGGTGCGCGACGCGCTGCACGACGTCACGCTGACGCTGCTGGGCACCGTCGTGCTGGTGGTGCTGGTGATCTTTCTGTTCCTGCGCCGCTTCGTGGCCACAGTGATTCCAACGCTGTCGCTGCCGGTGTCGCTGGTCGGCGCGGTCGCGT
>JANXMO010000307.1 GCA_025354615.1 Burkholderiales bacterium
CCCGATCGGTCGGGTTGGGGCCGACGGCTTGCTGTGCCAGGGGTGCTTTCATCATGGCGCCGTCAACGCTCTGCCAGCGCCAGGCGATGCCGGCCATCTGGTCGTACTCGGCCAGGCCGGCTTTCCAGACCGATTCGAAGAAGCCGGCAGCTTCCCACTCGAGAAAGCGCTTGTGGACGGCGCTTGCGCTGCCAAAGCGCTCTTTGGGCAGGGCTTTCCACTGACACCCGGTGCGCAGCACATAAACGATGGCTTCGAACACGAGTCGGGCCGGCTTGGGCGGGCGCCCAGCACCTGGTTTGCGCAAATAGACACGATCGGCTGGAACAACACGCGGTGGCACCAGCGGCTCAACGCGCCGCCAGAAGTCGTCCGTCACTTCCCACGATTCAACTCGCTTGGTCAAGACATCCCTCCAACGCCGCTCATCCTGCAGCTCAGACAATAGTTTAGCTATTTAAGGATAGGTTCTTAGCCTGCAAATAACCCTACCGGCTGGCCTGGTGTGTCAACACGCACTTGCAGTACGCAGCCAGCCCACGGCTGCGCGGCCAGTTCGTCGGCCGGGCGGCCTTTACGGGCGGTGGTGACGTAGAGCGTGCGCAAATCGGCGCCACCGAAGCACGGCATCGTGGGGCAGCGCACCGGCAAGCACAACTCGTTCAGTATTTCGCCACCAGGCGACAGCCGCAGCAGGCGCCCGCCCTCAAACATTGCCACCCAATAGCAGCCATCAATGTCGACCGCCGCGCCGTCGGGCCGCCCCCCATAGGCGCCAAGTGCAGCGCCCTCGGTCTTGAGGTCGAATTGCGCAAATGTGCGGCGTGCGCCCAAGGTGCCGGTCAGCGGATCGACTGCCACGGCATAAATGGCATGCGCTGTTGTGTCAGTCCAGTACAAAATGCGCCCATCGGGGCTCCATGCCAGGCCATTGCTGACGGTGACACCGCCCGCGCGCCGCGTCAATTGGCCCTGCATGTAGCAATACAGCGCGGCGTTGGGTGAGTGGCGCGGCTCATACAGCGTGCCGACCCAGAAGCGGCCTTGCGGATCGCACTTGCCATCGTTGAAACGCTCGCAGGCGGTGTCATACGGGGCGGCCACCAGGCACTGCCGTTCACCGCTGCGCGGCTCGAAACGCCACAATCCGTCGCGCAAGGCCAGCAGCAGGGCGCCGCCCTGCATCAGAGCACAACTGGCCACTTCGGTGGGGAAGCCCCAGTGCGCCTGCTGGCCCGTCGCCGGATCGAACCGGTTCAAGCGCTGCCCAGGGATGTCACACCAATACAGGCATTGCTCTTGCGGATGCCATACGGGTGATTCGCCGAGCAGGCTGGGCGTTGCTACAGCAACGCTGACGGCGCTCGCGTCAACAACTTCCAGGGCGGTCACAGCGCGGCGATATCCAGCGCCATGCTGGCTTCAAAACGCTCGCCGGGCTGCAGCGTGCGCAGCCCGTGCGCCGCGGGGTCGGCCAAGTGAATGGCATTGCTGACGTGGCTGACGGGCTCGACGCAAAAATACTCTTTGTGCTGCGGCGTGTAGACCACGAGGCGGTCCAGTGTCGAGCTGAGCTGCAGTGAGAATTTCTCGTCGCGGATGCGCGCCGCGCCTTTCCAGCCGTCGAAACAATGGTCGAAATCAAGGTGTGCCACGTCGCTGTCGATGCCGGTTTGCGCCACGCGGTGCACCGGCAGTTGCGTGGCATCGCTGTCCCAGCGTTCGCTGACCTCGATGTGCAGGCGGCTACGTTCGCGTTTCGGAAAATACGGATGCCACCCCAGCCCCACCGGCTGCGCCACGGCACCCGTATTGGTGATGGACAGCTGCACGCGCAGCATCTGGGGGGTCAGGTCGAAATACTGCAGCGCTTCGAAAGCAAAAGGCCAGTGCGCGTCGGCGCTATGCACATAACGCAGCACCACTTCGCCGGCACTGTGCGAAACGACTTCCCAGCCCCGCAGCCAACCAACGCCATGCACCGAGTGCGGGTTGTCGTCGAAGTTGGCTTCGGTGGTGTATTCCTTGCCTTTCCAGCGAAACTGGCGGTAGCCCAGGCGGTTGGAATACGGCACCAGCGGGTAGCACGCCGAAGCGCGTGCGCTGCCCAGCAGGGCCGGCTCGGTGGAACGCAGCACCGGTGTGGCGCCGTGCCACAGCCCGGCGATGGAGCCGCCGAGGTCGGCCCGCACCGCAAAGCGCAAGGCGCCGGCGTGAAGCTCGAAGGTGCCGTTGCGGGCGGCAATGGCGTCGGTGCGGGCAAGCGCTGCAGTCATGCGGATGTCTTTCGGTGGTGTGAACCTAGAAACGGCAGTTGAACACACCTGGGCGGGCTGTGATGTGGTGTGCTGGCAAGGCGTGACGACGCGGCGGGTCACTGGTGTTCCTCCGTGCTCCGCACTACGGTATTCGCTCTTGGGGGTGCTGCAGGCCTCAGGCCGATGGCCGCCCGGCGAGCTCTTGCCCGCAAAGAGGAGCAACGCCGCCAGCGCGCCCCAGCGCGGCCCGCTCAGGTGCGTAGCGCTGTGCCCATGAGGTGAGCACGGCCGTGGGCAAAAAAGTGAGCAGGCATAAAAACCTTGCAAGTAGATATGAGCGGTCAACTGCCATTTCTAAGTTGAAGTCGATCCTACGCTGCGGCCCGGCCAGCTCGCCGTTTTGCCTCCTCAGCGCAGCGGTGCTTTCAAGTAATGCGCACCGGCAATCGGGTTGAAGTAGTAAGGCGGCACTTCGGCAAACCCCAGTGATGCGTAGAGCTCGCGGGCGGCTTCCATGTCGTCGAGCGTGTCGAGCAGCATGTCGCGGTAGCCGATGCGGCGCGCTTCGTCCATCAATGCCTGCGCGAGCAAGCGGCCCAGGCCGAAGCGGCGAAAAGCCGGG
>JANXMO010000331.1 GCA_025354615.1 Burkholderiales bacterium
GCGACCGACCCGGCACTGGCCGCGCGCTATACGGTGGACGAGTGGGCGGGCAATGCGGCTTGCAAAGCGGCGCTGCAGGCCGAGTTCGGTCTGGCCGCCGAGGCGGGCGAGCCGTTGTTTGGCGTCGTCAGCCGGCTGACGGCGCAAAAGGGCCTGGACCTCGTATTGGGCGCTTTGCCCGGTTTGCTGCAACGCAACGGCCAGTTTGTCCTGCAGGGCAGCGGCGAGCCGGCGCTCGAAGCCGCGTTTCAGCAAGCCGCAGCGGCTCACCCGGGCCGGGTGGCCGTGCGCATCGGCTACGACGAAAGCTGTGCGCACCGATTGATTGCCGGCAGCGACGCCATTTTGGTGCCGTCCCGCTTCGAACCGTGCGGCCTGACGCAGCTCTACGCGCTGCGCTACGGCACCGTGCCGGTGGTGCGCCGTGTCGGCGGACTGGCGGACACGGTGGTTGATGCCATCGAGCCCGCCGCCACCGGTTTCAGCTTTGACGCGGCCACAGCTGTGGCGCTGGAGGCGGCGCTGGCCCGCGCCATCGCTGCCTATCGCCAGCCGGCGCAGTGGCAGGCCTTGGTGCGGCGCGGCATGGCGCAAGACTTTTCATGGCCAGAGGCGGCGGCCAAGTACCTGGCGCTCTACCAAAGCCTGCTGTCGCCGGTATTGCTTTGAATCCTTTGAACGCTTGCCTTCAGCCTGGGCCCGTGATGGCCGATATCCCGGTGTCGACCCTCCCACGCACTGGTCAGGTAATGCATGAAAAAGCTCGCAATCTGGCGCCGCCGCGCCCGCACCGCAGAGGCTGTTGATGGACTTGCCTGCGAAGCGCCGACACAGCCGCCTGATGAATCGTTTGACGACACTTCGTCCCCATCCCGGCGCACCCGCAATACCACTGGCAACTGTGACCATGGCAAGGATGCGCAGGACACGGTGCCAGCGGCGTTCTATCGCAACCCGGGTTGAGGCACACCTGAGCCAGCCGAGGCGTTCCGGCCGATCCATGTCCGGCCCGTTTAAAAGGACGGTCACGGCATGACAACGCAACAAGTGGCCAGCGCCTGCCATGAAGCGCTCGAAAAAGCGAGCCAGCTGCTGGAAGCGGGCGAAGTGGAGCCGGCGCGCAGCCTGGCGTCATCGGTTTTGAAAGCTGCCGAGGACGGGGGCGACCGCGGGCTGCAGGCCCATGCCCTGCTGGCGCTGGCGCAGTTCGACCGCGTGCTGGGCCGCTTTCGCCGCGGCATCGACACCGCACAACGGGCCGTTGCCCTGTTTCAACTCGAAGGCGGGATTGCCGGCGAGGCACAGGCGCTGTCGCTGCTGGCGCACACGTACAGCATCCTCGGGCGCGACGCTGAAGCGGTGGAAGCCGCGTTGCTGAGCGTGCGGCTGGGCGAATTGCTGCCGCCCGGGCCGCAGCAAGTCAATTTTTACAATTACCTGGGTGTGGCCTATCTGTGGAGCAAAGCCTTCAGCAGTGCGGAAGTGGCGCTGCGCGAGTCGGAACGGCTGGCGCTGCTGCACGCGCCGCAGTGCGACGTGCTGCTGCCCCGCGCCAATCTGGCCTGGCTGGAGGTGATGCGCCTGTTCAAGGAGCGCTACTTCAACAGTGAGCTGCCCGCGACCGACGTGCTGCGCCAGCGGCTGGTGCAATGCAAGGCGCTGATCGGCGACGGCGCGCCGTTTCCCTTGCTGCCGGGCGTGCGTGCGGTGCTGCAGCGCTTTGCCCGTTTCGCGCAGGCCCTGTGCGCCTGTTGGGAAGGCGACCTCGACCAGGCCGAAGCGCATTGGCAGGCGGCGCAACACCTCAGTCAGCGCGCGCATTACGCGCAGATCGCCAACGTCATCAGCCACTGGGTGCGCGCCGAGCTGAGCTGGGCGCAGCGCAACTTTGCCGCCGCCGAGCGCGAGGCGCTGGTCCTGATCACCCTGGCCGGCCAGGCGGAATTCGAACAAATGGTCTATGTGGGCCACGTGTTGATGGTGCAGATCCACCAATCCCAAGGCCGCTACGTGCTGGCGCTGGAACAGGAAAGAACCTTGCGCCGCCGTGAGCTGCGCATACGCGCCGGCATTCTCGACAGCCGCCAAGGCGTGGTGCAGACCCAGCTGGACATGCGCAGCAGCGCGCAGCATCTGCGCCTGCTGGTGCAGCATTCACAGGAACTCGAGCGGCTGTCTTTCGAAGACAGCCTGACGGCGATTGCCAACCGCCGCCGCTTCGATGGGCAACTGGCGTCGGCGCTGAAAGACCGTGTTGAAACGGAGCAGCCGCTGTGCGTGGCGGTGATCGACCTGAACGGCTTCAAGCGCGTGAACGACACCTACTCACACGCCGCGGGCGACCACGTGTTGAAGACCGTTGCCCAGGCGATCAAAACCTGCGTGCGTGACAGCGACCTGCCGGCCCGTTTCGGCGGCGATGAATTCGTGGTGCTGTTCCCCCGCACCGTGCTGGAGGTGGCGCAACAAGCCTGCGAACGCATTGCAGCCGTGGTGCGAGCGCTGCACTGGGACAGTGTGGATGCCGCACTGCGCATCAGCGTCAGCATCGGTGTGGCGCAAGCCGTGGCCGACGACACGCCGGCAAGCCTGTTGCGACGCAGCGATCTGGCCATGTTCCAGGCCAAGCCGGTGCCTTGACAGACACCCGGGCTTTTCAGGCCACCACCAGCTCGGCCGGGTTACGGACCGGCATCGGCAGGCGCGCCTTGGTGTCGTTCAACACCGCAACGATGGCATAGCCCGGCTCGGCGGTGTTGCGTTGAAGCGGAGTGGCCGGCAGTTGGCCTTGCGGGTCTTGCAATACGGCGACGCAGGGTGTGTGCGCATTCGCGCCACGCCGTATCACGATGCCGCTTTCGCCAGAAGCCAGCCGGACGCTGCAGCCGGGCGGGTAGAGGCCAAAGGTCTTGATCAAGGCCGCCGCCGCCGGGTCGCCCGGGTGTGCTTTGAACAGATCCCGCGCCGCCGTATCAGCCGGCAGTGCGCCCCGGTTTTGTCGCGGGCTGAGCTTGGCGGTGTAGACGTCACAGCGGTGCAGCAGCGCGGCCAGCCGCGTCGGCTCGGAGAGCTGTGCCGGGTAGCCGCTGCCATCGGCGGTTTCATGGTGCTGGGCGATCGCCGTCAACCACTGCACATCCCGCACGCCGCCGGCTTGCAGCATGTCGACGCTGCGTTCGGGGTGGCTGCGGATCAGTTCCCGCTGCGCGGGGCTCAGCGCCTGCGTCTGGCACGCCAACTCGCCCTGCAGTTCGAGCATCGAAATGTTCATTGTCAACGCCGCCTTGACCGCACGCTGCGCATCGGCGGCCGACCAGTCGAGCTGCCGCGCCGCCAGCAAGGCAGCGATCGAACAATGGATGGCATGGTTGACGCCATATTGCGTGTGGCGGTTGCCATGCTGGCGCAGCACCTGGAACACGGCCAGGTCAGGGTCGCGTGCAACCAGCGCCATCAGCGGCTGGGCGACTTCGCTGATCGCCGCGTCGACCGCCTCGGGCGGCAAGTTGCTCAAGGTTTGCCGGGCGCGCTCCATCGACTGTTCCCACAGCGCCGGCAGTTCACCCGCGGGCGCGTCGGCAATCGCCGGGCCGGGCACTTTCTTCACCGTCAGCTCGCCCGCGTCGACCCACATGCCGCGCTCGAACAGTGCTTGCAGTTTCAATGCGCTGTCGATCACCTGGCCCTGCGCCAGCAGCAGCGTGCCGTCGCCATGGCGCACGCCAAAGCCCAGCGGCTGACCGACCTGCACCTGGTGCCGAACCGACTCGAGTTGGATGAGTTGCATAACTTCCTCGCAACAAAAATTAAAGACAAAGGCTGTTGCAATACATATCGGCAGTTGGTGGTGCCAGCTTGACAAACTCGCTTTTTGCATTGACCCGCGACCTGGCCTTTTGTTCAGTCAAGGCATGATGTTGCCCATGTCATGGATCGACACCCACTGCCACCTCGACGCGGCCGAGTTCGCAGCCGACGCGGGCGCCGTGGTGGCGCGCGCGCGGGCCGCCGGCGTGTCGCAAGTCGTTCTGCCGGCGGTGGCGGTCCAGAACTTTGCTGCCGTTCGTGCGCTTGCCGAGCAGCATGGCCTGGCCTATGCGCTGGGCATTCACCCGCTGTGCGCCGCCACCGCAGGCGAGCGCGACCTGCAGGCGCTCGATGCGGCCTTGACGGCCCACGCCGCCGACCCACGGCTGGTAGCGGTCGGCGAGATCGGCCTCGACCACTTCGTGCCCGGCCTTGACCGCGCGCACCAGGCGCGCTTGTGTGCCGCCCAGCTGGCGCTGGCGCAGGCGCATCGTCTGCCGGTCATCCTGCACGTGCGGCGCTCGGTCGACAGCATGCTCAAGCTGCTGCGGCAGGGTGGGTCCAGCCACGGCGGCATTGCCCACGCCTTCAACGGCAGCCTGCAGCAGGCGCAGGTTTTCATCACGCTGGGCTTCAAGCTTGGGTTTGGCGGCGCGATGACGTTCGACCGCGCGCTGAAGTTGCGCCGCCTCGCCGCCCAACTGCCTGCCGATGCCTTGGTCCTGGAAACCGATGCGCCCGACATCGCGCCGCAATGGCTGTACCGCACAGCGGCCGAACGCGCTGCAGGCGCCTTGATGCGCAATGAGCCGGGCGAATTGCCGCGCATCGGGCAAACGCTGGCCGGCTTGCGCGGCCTGCCGCTGCCCGCAGTAGCCGCGTTGACCACAGCCAATGCTCATGCGGCCTTGCCGCGGCTGGCAACGCTTGCCATAGCGCAAGGCTGCACGGCATGAACGAGACGCCTGCCTTGCCGCCGCGGCTGACCGGCCTGCCGCCGGTCATCGACGAGCGCACGCGGCTGGTCGTGCTGGGCAGTTTTCCCGGCGTGGCGTCATTGGTGGCGCAGCAGTATTACGGCCACCCGCGCAACCACTTCTGGCCGATTCTGTCGGCGTTGTGGGCGGTTGATATGGTGGCGCTACCTTATGCCGCGCGGCTCGAGGCGTTGCTGGCGCACCGCGTCGGCCTGTGGGATGTCTACGCCAGTTGCCGTCGCAGCGGCAGCCTGGACAGCGCGATTCGCGAGGCCGGCCTCAACCCGCTGCATCTGCTGCGTGAGCGCGCGCCGCAGCTGCTAGCGATCGCGCACAACGGCGGCGAATCGGCGTGCGCCATGCCGCAAACGCTGCAGCTCGGCGTGGCGGTGGCGCGCCTGCCGTCGACCAGCCCGGCCAACGCCAGCTGGCGCTTCGAGCGCAAGTGCGACGCCTGGCGGGCGTTTTTCAGCGAGCACGGCGTTGCATGAAGCGCGGGGCAGCGGTCAAGACCGAAATGGCGCCGGCCACCGTCAGCGAGGCCGACGGCGTGCGCTACCTGCACCTTGGAACGCCGTGGGTGCAGGGCGCCATGCGCCTGCGCAAGCCGCTGGCGCTGGAGCTGGAATATGTGCAGCGCATGATGGTGTGGCTTTTGATGATGCCCGGCGAGGCGATGGATGAAGAAGCAGAAGCGCCGCAGAAGACGCCCGGCCACGCGGTGCAGTTCGGTCTTGGCGCCGCGTCGATCAGTCGCTTCACTCATGGCGTGCTGCGCATGCAAACCACGGCGGTCGAGTGCAACCCGTCGGTCATCCACGTCTGCCGGCTGTGCTTTCACTTGCCTGACGACAGCGCGCGCTTTCGCGTCGTCGAACAAGACGCCGGCGCGTACGCGGCCGACGCGGCGCACGCCGGCAGCGCACAAGCCTTGTGCGTTGACCTGTACGACGACGATGCCGCCAGCCCGGTGCTTGACAGCGCAGCGTTCTACCAGGACTGCCACCGCCTGCTGGCGCCGCACGGCGTGATGACCGTCAACCTGTTCGGGCGTGACGCCAGCTTCGCCCGCAGCGCACGGCGCATTGCCGATGCCTTCGGCGATGCGCACGTCTTCAGCCTGCGGCCCACGCGCGAGGGCAATACCGTGGTGGCGGGCCTGAAAGGCTTTACGCTGCCGGCTCCTGAGGTTTTGGCCGCGCGTGCCGACAACATTGAATCGCGGTTCAAACTGCCCGCCAAGAAATGGCTGAAGATGATTCGACCTTACGTTGCTGATCCGCCCGCCGCCTTTGTCGACAAGCCCGCCCGATGAAAACCGTTGACCTGCCGCGGCCCAAGGCCGCCGTGCCCGCGCCCACGGGTCGCCTGGATTGGCGCTTGCTGGTCGACTGGCTGCGCGAAGACGGCTGGATCAGCGCCGAGGAAGCCGAGCGCACCGTCAAGCGCTTTGGCGCCGCCCAGAGCGCGCAGCACCCGCTGGTACGGCTGGGCACTTTGGGTTTTCAGCGTCCCGGTTCCACCAAGCCGCTTGACGTCGAGGCGCTGACCGAATGGCTGGCCACGCGCTGCGGGCTGGCTTATTTGAAGATCGACCCGCTGAAGGTCGACGTCGGCCGGGTGGCCGATGTGATGAGCATCAACTACGCCGAGCGCCGCCGCGCGCTGCCGCTGCAGTTCGGCCTGACGGAAGTGACGGTCGCCACCTGCGAGCCGTTCGATCTGGGCTGGGTGGCGGAAATCGAGGCGCACACCCGCAAAACGCTGCGCCTGGTGCTGGTCAGCCCACTCA
>JANXMO010000333.1 GCA_025354615.1 Burkholderiales bacterium
GAGGGGCTGCAAGGCGCAAACCGCAGCCATAGCCAACGCGATGGCGAGGATTTGCAACGCCGCAGACCGCCTGCCGCAAAGATGCGCCGGCCGCGAGGGACTTGTTCAGCGTTGCCTTAAGTGAGTCGACGGGACAAAGCACGTGCAGTAAAGGCTTCTTCAGAAGGGGAGGCAGCCAATACTGCAAAGGCCCGTCCAAAGAGCGAGAAAGCCAATGCCGCAAAGGTTACCCGAATGGAGAGGGAGCCAATGCGACAAAGAATGTTGAGCGGGCATCAACGAACTTGAATCGTTTGTCCGGTCAATCATCGGGCACGCTTTCAAATTCAACTGTGCCGGATCAGGAATTCTTGCCAGCCGATGCAGCAGCGCTTTTGTTGCGCTCTGCCATTTTGGCGATCAGCCCGTCAACACCGTTGGCGCCGATTTCCTGGGCAAAGCTGTTGCGGTAGTTTTCGACCAGCCACACGCCCATCACGTTGACGTCATAAATCTTCCAGCCGCTGCCCGCTTTTTCAAGCCGGTAGTCGAGCTGCACGGTGTCGCCCTTGCCGCGCACTTCGGTGCGGACGACGACTTCCGCGTCGTCAGAACCACCGCGCATGGGCTTGACCTGCACGGTCTGGTCGTTCACCTGGGCCAGGGCGCCGGAATAGGTGCGCACCAACAGGGTCTTGAACTCGTCTTGCAGGCGCTTTTGCTGTTCGGGCGTGGCCTGGCGCCAATAGCGACCGACGGCCGACGCGGTCATGCGTTGAAAATTGACGTGGGGCAAAACCTTGGTATCCACCAGGGCCATGATTTTCTGGATGTCGCCCGATTTGATGGATTTGTCGGAACGCACGGCGTCAAGAACATCGGTAGAAACTTGCTTGATCAGGGCATCCGGGGTCACGGTGGCAGAGGCAGTGTTTTGCGCTTGGGCTGCGAATGGCGCCGTAGCCCCCAGCACCACCACGCCTGTTGACAGCGCCACGAGGGATGAAGACAACCAGATTTTCAGTTTCATTGAATGGGTTCCTTAAAGAAAGCCCGGGTGGGCTGCATCAGCGTCAGTAGAGTGGAGAGAATGGTTGCCGTGGTCTTGAGCCACACCTACGGGCAACTTCCGTGCGCAACGCGCGGCGCGGTCAGCGGGTTGGCAAGCGTTTCATTTGGATGCGGGTTGCGAAGGAGCAGCCGGTGGCGCCGCCGCCGGCTCTGAAGCCGCTGCGGCGACCGGCTCAGGTGTTGTCGGTTCGTCGCCGTCAAATGTCAAACTGCGGCGGCGCTGCAGGTAGGCGTCGCGGATAAAGGTGTATTTGTCGAGCGCAATGTCGTCGATGACCTTGCTGGCACCGAGCAGGTTGGCGCGCGTGTTGATGATTTGCAGTGCCGTGATGCCAATTTGCGCGCCGCCATCGCTGACGGCTGCTGCCGGTGTTGCCGCGCGGTCCAGCGGAAGTGCGGCGGTGTCACGCACCGTTGAAGGCCCCAGCAGCGGCAACACGAGGTAGGCACCGGAGTTGACGCCCCAGTAGCCCAGGGTCTGACCAAAATCTTCATGGTGCCCGTCGAGGCCGAACTCGGTCGCCACGTCCAGCACGCCGCCCAGGCCGAACACGGTATTGGTGCCGAACCGCGTCAGGTCATGCAGCCCTTCGGTCACCTTGCCTTGCAGCAGGCAGTTGATGGCCGACCAGGCATCGGAAACATTGCCGAAAAAATTGTCAACGCCACGGCGCACCGGCTGCGGCACGATATTGCTGTAAGCCGTGGCAGCGGGCTTGAGGACGGCGTTGTCCAACCTTTCGTTGAAGGCGAACACGTCGCGGTTCCAGGGCTCATAGGGGTCCAGCCGCTGGCCGGCGGCGCGCCCGCTTGAGGTGGCGCAACCGGTTAAAAACGCAGCCGCCATCAGCAAGCACAGGCTGAGGGCCGTGCGCTTGTTCGGGTTCAATGCAAAAAAGAAACAACGCTTCATTTCCGGGCTCCTCCTGGCGCCGATGCCGCCCCGCTGGCATTGCTGCCTTCTGCCGCTTTGTTGAACAGGAACTGACTGATTAAATTTTCCAGAACAATCGCCGACTGGGTGGATTTGATGACATCGCCGGCCACCAGCGTTTTTTCCTCAGCGCCGGGCTCGATACCGATGTATTGCTCACCCAGCAAACCGGCCGTCAAGATCTTGGCCGAGCTGTCTTTGGGAAAGGCGAACTTCGAGCGCAATTGCAACGCTACGCTGGCCTGGAAGCGCTTGTCATCGAAGCTGATCGATTCCACCCGGCCAACCACCACGCCAGCGCTCTTGACAGCGGCATTGGGCTTCAAGCCGCCAATGTTGTCGAACCGCGCGGTCACGGCATATGCAGAGTCGAAGTTCAGCGTCAGCAGGTTGCCCGCCTTCAGCGCGAGAAACAGCAAGGCGGCTGCGCCAATGATGACGAACCCGCCCACCCAAACGTCATGCGGTGATTTTTGCATCGCTGCCCTTTTCCTTCTGCGTCAAGCTCATGGAACTTGTCGGCTTCAAATTGAAAACATCATCGCGGTCAACACGAAGTCGAGCGCCAGCACGGCCAGTGAGGCCACCACCACGGTGCGCGTGGTGGCTTGCGACACGCCTTCGGGCGTTGGCTGGCAACCGTAGCCCTGCAGCAGTGCAACGAATGTGACCGTGACCCCGAAAACCACGCTTTTGATGACGCCGTTGCCAACATCGGCCCAGACGTCGACGCCGCCTTGCATTTGCGACCAGAACGCGCCCGGGTCGATGCCGATCAGCGGCACGGCGACGGCCCAGCCGCCCAGCACGCCAACGGCGCTGAACACCGCGGCCAGCAGCGGCATCGCCAGAATGCCGCCCCACAAGCGCGGCGCCAGAATGCGCTGCACTGGGTCGACCGCCATCATTTCCATCGCAGTGAGCTGCTCGCCGGCTTTCATCAGGCCGATTTCGGCGGTCAGCGAGGTGCCGGCGCGGCCGGCGAACAGCAACGCCGTGACCACCGGCCCAAGCTCCCGCACCAACGACAGCGCCACCAGCAGGCCGACCGCATCGGCCGAACCATAGCGCTGCAAGGTGTAGTAGCCCTGCAGCGCCAATACGAAGCCGACGAACAGGCCGGAAACCGCAATGATCAGCAACGATTTGTTGCCGATGAAAAACAGCTGCTCGACGACCAGCGAAAAGCGCCGCAACGTCGGCCCGGTAAGCGCCAGCAGGCGCACCAGCAAGCGCGCCGCTGCGCCAAGCGCTGCCAGGTGGATGCGCGTGGCCAAGCCGATCTGCGCTGGATGAAAGCGGCTCATTGGCGGCCCTTCACGCTGCTGCGGCGCACTGCGGAACGTTGGCAGGCGGCGCTCATGCGGCACCGCCTGCAACGCCGAAATCAGCCGCCACGCTGGCTGCCGGGTAATGGAATTCCACCGGCCCGTCGGGTGATGCGGAGAAGAACTGCCGCACCAGCGGGTCGCTGCTGTCACGAATCGCTTGCGGCGTGCCGAAGGCGGCGACGGCGCCGTTGGCGATGAACGCCACCTGGTCGGCAATGGCGAAGGTTTCTTCGATGTCGTGCGAGACCAGAACGCTGGTCACGCCGAGCGCCTGGTTCAGCTCGCGGATCAGGCGTGAGGTCATGCCCAGTGAAATCGGGTCGAGGCCGGCGAAAGGTTCGTCGTACAGCAGCAGTTCCGGGTCGAGCGCCATCGCGCGCGCCAGCGCCACCCGCCGCGCCATGCCGCCCGACACCTCGGCCGGCATCAGATCGCGCGCGCCGCGCAGGCCGACGGCGTTGAGCTTCATCAGCACCAGGTCGCGCAGCATCGCTTCGTTCAAAGCCGTGTGCTCGCGCAGCGGAAAGGCGACGTTCTCGAACACCGACAAATCGGTGAACAACGCGCCGAACTGGAACAAAAGGCCCATGCGCCGCCGAATGGCATAAAGCGCCGTGCGGTTCAGCGTGGCGATGTCGACGCCGTCGAACAGCACCTGCCCGCTGATCGGCACCAGCTGGCCGGTGATCAGCCGCAGTACCGTGGTCTTGCCGCCGCCTGAAGTGCCCATCAGCCCGGTCACGGTGCCGCGTGGAATGCACAGGCTGACGTCGCGCAGGACGATGCGGTCGCCATAACCGCAGGTGACCTGGCGCAGTTCAACCAGAGGCGGCAACAAGGCGGCAGAAGGAGAAGCGGCTGGCGTGGTGGTCATGGCCCGAAGAAAAAAGGGCGCGTGGTGCGCCCTTGAGCCGAGGATGATAGGCGATGGCGCGGCGTGGCAGCGCTTCCGGTAGCACGATCAACAGCGGTCAACGTGGCAAGGAACTCGCCCCCATCAGGAATGTGTCAACCGCGTGCGCCGCCTGGCGCCCTTCGCGTATCGCCCACACCACCAGCGACTGGCCGCGGCGTACGTCGCCGCTGGCGAAAACCCCTTTGACGCTGGTCGCGTAGGCGTCTTCGGTGTCGGTACCTGCGCGGGCGTTGCCACGCGCGTCTTTGGCGATGCCGAATGCATCCAGCAGCACGGCGGCCGGGCCGCCGAAACCCATGGCCAGCAGCACCAGATCGGCCGGCAGCGTTTGCTCGCTGCCAGGCACTTCGACCATCTTGCCGTCCTGCCATTGCACGCGCACGCATTGCAGGGCTTTGACGCGCTGGCTGTCGGCGCCCTCGCCGGCAATGAAGGCCTTGGTGGCGATGGCGAATTCGCGCTCGCAGCCTTCCTCGTGGCTCGACGACGTGCGCAGCTTGGTCGGCCAGTAAGGCCACACCAGCGGCTTGTTTTCCTGCAGCGGCGGCATCGGCAGCAACTCGAACTGGGTCACGCTGGCCGCGCCGTGGCGGTTGCTGGTGCCCACGCAGTCGCTGCCGGTGTCGCCGCCGCCGATGACGATGACGTGCCGGCCGTCGGCACGAATCGGCGCGATGGCCTGCTGCTCGAGCGCATCGCCAGCGTTGACCTTGTTCTGCAGCGGCAAG
Source organism: Burkholderiales bacterium (assembly GCA_025354615.1). Taxonomy (GTDB): domain Bacteria; phylum Pseudomonadota; class Gammaproteobacteria; order Burkholderiales; family Burkholderiaceae_C; genus JANXMO01. The sequence continues at coordinate 4,960 of JANXMO010000333.1, forward strand.
AACTCCATCGCGAAATGAACGCCTTGCAAATCACGCCCCGGCACTGGCAGGTCGCGCGACTGCTCGGCGCCGATGGCCAGCAACACGGCGTCGAACTGCGCCTGCAAGGCGTCGGGCGTGACGCTGTCACCCGACCAGTCGATCACTTTGCTGCCTGACGGGGCGGCTGGGCCCACCCGCACGCCCAGCCGGAACTGCACGCCTTCGGCTTCCATCTGCGCCACGCGGCGGTCGATGTGGATTTTTTCCATCTTGAAGTCGGGAATGCCGTAGCGCAGCAGGCCACCGACACGGTCGTTCTTCACGAACACCGTGACGGCATGACCGGCACGCGCCAGCTGCTGCGCCGCGGCCAGCCCGGCCGGGCCGGAGCCCACCACCGCCACGCGCTTGCCGGTTTTCACCGCGGCTGGGCGCGGCCGCACCCAGCCTTCGGCCCAGGCACGGTCGATAATGGCGTGCTCGATGCTCTTGATGCCCACCGGTGCGGCGTTGAGGTTCAGCGTGCACGCGGCTTCGCAAGGCGCCGGGCAGATGCGGCCGGTGAACTCGGGAAAATTGTTGGTCGAGTCGAGCACGCCGAAGGCCTGATGCCAGTCGGCGCGGTACACCAGATCGTTGAAGTCCGGAATGATGTTGTTAACCGGGCAGCCGTTGTTGCAGAACGGCGTGCCGCAGTCCATGCAGCGCGCGCTCTGCACTTTCGCCTCGCTCTCGCTCAGGCCGATGACGAACTCGCTGTAGTTTTTCAGGCGTGCTGGAACCTCGGCATGCGCCTCTTCCAGGCGCTCGTATTCCATGAAGCCGGTGGGTGTTCCCATGAACAGTGCTTTCGTGTTGTGCGCTTGGCAAAAGCGATCGGAAATTCAAGCGGCGGGCACGGCGCCGTGGGCCTTGCCGATGGGCGCGGGCGCTGCGCGGGCTGGGGCGTTTGCCGCCTCGGTCAAAGCCCGCTTGAATTCGTGCGGGAAGACCTTGACGAAACGGCCGCGCTGCTCGGGCCAGTGGTCGAGGATATGGCGCGCGCGCAGCGAACCCGTCCATTGATGATGGTCTTCGACCAGCCGCTTCAGCAGCGCTTCATCGGTGTCTTGAACGCCATCGCGGCCACGGTGCCACTGCGCGCGGGGCAGCACGGCGGCCTGCTCATTCGCCGGCAGCACTTCATCCAGCGACACCATCGCGGTGTTGCAGCGGCGGGCAAACTGCCCGTCTTCGTCATACACGTAAGCGATGCCGCCACTCATGCCGGCGGCGAAGTTGCGACCGGTGGCGCCCAGCACGACCACTGTGCCGCCGGTCATGTACTCGCAGCCGTGGTCCCCGGTGCCTTCGACCACCGCCGTGGCGCCCGACAGCCGCACCGCGAAACGCTCGCCCGCCACGCCGCGGAAAAACGCTTCGCCGCTGGTAGCGCCGTACAGCACGGTGTTGCCGACGATGATGTTGTGCGCTGCGTCGCCGCGGAACTCGATGCTCGGGCGGATGGCGATGCGCCCGCCGGACAAGCTTTTGCCGGTGTAGTCGTTGGCGTCACCGATCAGATAAAGCGTGATGCCGGCGGCCAAAAAAGCACCGAAGCTCTGGCCGCCCGTGCCTTCCATCTGGATGAAGATGGTCTGGTCCGGCAGGCCTTGCGGGTAGCGCCGCACCAGCTCGCCCGACAGCATCGCGCCCACGGTGCGGTTGACGTTGCGCACCGGCTCCATCAGGCGCACTTTTTCACCGCGCTCGAGCGCCGGGCGGCACTGATCAATCAATCGCATGTCGAGCGCATTGCCCAGGCCGTGGTCCTGCGTTTGTGTGTGGCGACGTGGCACCTCGGGCGGCACTGCCGGCATGTAGAAGATGCGGGTGAAATCGAGGCCGCGGGCTTTCCAGTGGGCGATGCCTTTTTTGGTTTCGAGCAAATCGACACGGCCGATCAACTCGTCGAAACGGTGAATGCCGAGCTGCGCCATCAACTGCCGCGCTTCCTCAGCGATGAAGAAAAAGAAATTGACGATGTGTTCCGGCTTGCCCTGGAATTTGGCACGCAGCAGCGGGTCTTGCGTTGCCACGCCCACCGGGCAGGTATTGAGGTGGCACTTGCGCATCATGATGCAGCCTTCGGCCACCAGCGGCGCGGTGGCGAAACCGAATTCATCGGCGCCCAGCAGCGCGCCGATGACCACGTCGCGCCCGGTTTTCATCTGCCCGTCGGCCTGCACGCGAATGCGGCCGCGCAAGCCGTTCAGCACCAGCGTCTGCTGGGTTTCCGCCAGGCCCAGCTCCCAGGGCGAGCCGGCATGCTTGATGGAACTCCACGGTGAGGCGCCCGTGCCGCCGTCGTGGCCGGCGATCACCACGTGGTCGGCCTTGGCTTTGGCCACGCCAGCGGCAATCGTGCCCACGCCGGCTTCCGACACCAGCTTGACACTGATGCCGGCCCGCGGGTTGACATTCTTCAGATCATGGATGAGCTGCGCCAGGTCTTCGATCGAATAGATGTCATGGTGCGGCGGCGGCGAAATCAGCCCGACGCCGGGTACGGCATAACGCAGCTGGCCGATGTACTCGCTGACCTTGGCGCCCGGCAGCTGCCCGCCTTCGCCCGGCTTTGCGCCTTGCGCCATCTTGATCTGGATCTGGTCGGCCGAGACCAGGTACTCGGTGGTGACGCCAAAGCGGCCCGACGCGACCTGCTTGATCTTCGAGCGCAGCGAGTCGCCTGCTCTCAGCGGGTA
>JANXMO010000368.1 GCA_025354615.1 Burkholderiales bacterium
GCGACCGGGGCGACCGCTATTTGTCGACCGGCGTGTTCCCCGCCTGATCAGATCACTTTTTTCAAGGAATCGAATGCAAGTCCACAAGGAACTCGATGCGCGCGGTCTCAATTGCCCGCTTCCCATTCTCAAAGCCAAGAAAGCGCTGGCTGACATGACCAGCGGCGACGTGCTGAAGATCGTGGCCACTGACCCCGGTTCGGTGCGCGACTTTCAAGCGTTTTCGCGCCAGACCGGTAACGAACTGTTGGAGCAGAACGAGGCCAGCGGCGAGTTTTTGCATTACTTGCGCCGCCGCTAGAACGCTTTTTTACACCGCAACCGTTTTGAGGTACTCGCGAAAACCGGGACCCAGGTGAGGATGCGTCAGCGCCAGCTCGACGTTGGCTTGCAAAAAACCTTCCTTGCTCCCGCAGTCATAGCGCTTGCCGTCGTAGCGATAGGCGAACACTTTTTCCCGGCGCAGCAGCCCGGCAATGCCGTCGGTCAGTTGAATTTCGCCGCCTACGCCGCGCGCCTGGGCGGCGATTTCATGGAACACGCCCGGCGTCAGGATGTAGCGCCCGGCCACGCCGAGGCGTGACGGCGCGTCGGCCGGTGCCGGCTTCTCGACGATGCGGCTGACGTCCATCAGGTTTTCGTTGACCTGCGTTCCGGCCACGATGCCGTAGCGGCTGGTTTGCTCGGCGGGCACTTCCTGCACCGCCAGCAGCGACACGCGCCATTCGTCGAACTGGTCGACCATCTGGCGCAATACGGGCGGTTTGCCGACCATCAGGTCATCGGCCAGCAGTACGGCGAATGGCTCGTTGCCGACCAGCCGCTGCGCGCACAGCACGGCGTGGCCGAGGCCCAGCGCTTGCGCCTGGCGCACGTAAATGCATTCCATGTCGTCCGGCTTGACGCTGCGCACAACGTCCAGCAGCTCGTGTTTGCTGGCTTTTTCAAGCGCCACTTCGAGTTCGAACGTCATGTCGAAATGGTCTTCGATCGGCCGCTTGTGGCGGCCGGTGACGAAAATCATTTCGCGGATGCCGGCGGCGTAGGCCTCTTCCACGGCGTATTGGATCAACGGCTTGTCGACCACGGGCAGCATTTCCTTGGGCTGCGCCTTGGTGGCGGGAAGAAACCGCGTGCCCAGACCGGCCACCGGGAAAATTGCTTTATTTACCGCCATGAATGTTTACCTGGTTGTTGTTGTCGGCCTTTCGGCCCGAACCCCGCTTTAGCAAGCAGGATGCCTGTCTGTCTGCGCGCTCGGCCACACGGCGCTGCCTGGCACACCATTGCGCACTACTGCAACCGGCTCCGTCAAGCGCTGCCCAGCTGCTGAATCTGGTTCAGCACCCGCGCGTGTGCGGCATGGAAGTCGGCAATGCGCTGGCGCTCCTGCGCCACCACGGCCGCCGGCGCACGCGAGACGAAACCTGGATTCGACAGCTTGGCTTCGGCGCGGCCGATTTCCGCTTCCAGCCGCTGTGCTTCCTTGCCAAGGCGCTGCGTTTCGGCGGCCACGTCGATTTGCACGTGCAGTGCCAAGCGCAAGTCGCCTTGCACCACCACCGGCGTACTGCGCGTCTCATGGGCAAAGGCCTCGTCGTCCAGCACTCGCACGTCGGCCAGTTGTGCCAGCGATTTCAACAGCGGCGTGGCCTCGACGATGAAGTCAGCCGCCGCGCCGCTGGCCAGCAACGGCACGCGCTCGCCGGGCGACAGCGCCATTTCGCTGCGCAGCGACCGGCAGGCCCCCACCACGGCTTTCAAACGCGCCACCCAGGCATCGGCCAGCGGGTCGATGCGCTCTAGCTGCGCGCGCGGGTAGGGTGCGGTGACGATGCCGGCGGGCAAGGGCGTGGCAGACGGCTGCGCCACTGTTTGCACCCGCTCCCATAGCTCAGCCGTGATGAAGGGTGTCAACGGGTGCAGCAGGCGCAGCACGGTTTCGAGCACGCGGATCAGCGTGCGGCGGGTGGCGCGCTGCACGCCTTCGCTGCCCGTGTCGCCGGCGCTACGCAGCTGCACCTTGGCAATTTCAAGGTACCAGTCACAGTACTCGTCCCAGACGAACTGGTAGGCGCTCGCGGCGACCAGGTCAAGCCGGTAGTCGGCGAAGCCTTGCGCCACGGCGGCTTCGGTGCGTTGCAGCTCGCCGACGATCCAGCGGTCGGCCGGGCTGAAATCAAGCGGGTTGGCGGTGTCGGCAAGCCCCGCATCGCCGCAATCATGGCCTTCGCAATTCATCAGCACGAAGCGGGTGGCGTTCCACAGCTTGTTGCAGAAGTTGCGGTAGCCCTCACAGCGCTTGGTGTCGAAGTGGATGTTGCGACCCAGGCTGGCGTAGCTCGCCATTGTGAAACGCAGTGCATCGGCGCCGTAGGCCGGCATGCCGTTGGGAAATTCTTTTTGCACCCGCGCCGCCACTTTGGGCGCCAGCTCGGGCTTGCGCAGCCCGATGGTGCTTTTGTGCACCAGCGTGGGCAGGTCGACACCTTCGATCAAGTCCACCGGGTCGAGCACATTGCCCTCGGACTTGCTCATTTTTTTGCCTTCGCTGTCGCGCACCATACCGTGGATGTACACGGTGCGGAACGGCACGCGGCCGGTGAAGTGCTTGGTCATCATGATCATCCGGGCGACCCAGAAGAAGATGATTTCGTAGCCTGTCACCAGAACGCTGGAGGGCAGGAACAAGTCCAGGTCTTGCGTTTTGGCCGGCCAGCCCAGTGTTGCAAACGGCACCAGCGCGGAGGAATACCAGGTGTCGAGCACATCCTCATCGCGCTTCAGTGCGCCGTGATAGCCGGCATCGGCGGCTTGAGCGCGAGCTTCCGCTTCACTGGCGGCAACGAAAATCTGGCCTTGGCTGCCATACCAGGCTGGAATCTGATGGCCCCACCACAACTGGCGGCTGATGCACCAGTCCTGGATATTTTTCATCCACTGGTCATAGGTGTTGACCCAGTTCTCTGGAACGAATTTCACGTCGCCCGACGCCACTGCGGCGATTGCTTTGCTGGCAATGCTGTGGCCGTCCGGCCCGGGCTTGCTGACGGCGACAAACCACTGGTCGGTCAGCATCGGCTCGATGACCTGGCCGGTACGTGCGCAGCGCGGCACCATCAGCCGGTGTTTTTTGGTTTCAACCAGAAAGCCTTGCGCCTGCAGGTCTGCGATGATGCGCTCGCGGGCCACAAAGCGGTCCAGGCCCTGGTAAGCAGCCGGC
>JANXMO010000389.1 GCA_025354615.1 Burkholderiales bacterium
CGGCGCCCGACGTCAACACAAACGGTCAGATCATGGCCTGGATGATGGACACCTACTCGGTCAACACCGGCAGCACGGCGACCGGCGTCGTCACCGGCAAGCCGATTCACCTGGGCGGCTCGCTCGGCCGTGTCAAAGCCACCGGCCGCGGCGTATTCGTCACCGGCCGTGAAGCCGCGCGTCGCCTGGGCTTGAAGCTCGACGGCGCGCGCATCGCGGTGCAGGGCATGGGCAACGTGGGCAGCGCGGCGGCAGAGCTGTTCGTGCAAGCCGGCGCCACGCTGGTGGCAGTACAAGACCACACCGGCACACTGGTCAACCCCAAGGGCTTTGACATCGCCGAAGCCAACGCCGTGCTCAAGCGTGACGGCGGCATCGGCAACTACAAGGATGCCGGCCGCATCGACAACGAAGATTTCTGGGACGTCGACTGCGACATCCTGATTCCCGCAGCGCTGGAAGGCCAGATCACCTCGGAACGCGCCGGCCGCATCAAGGCTCGGCTGGTGCTCGAAGGCGCCAACGGGCCAACGCTGCCGCAGGCCGATGACATCTTGCATGACCGCGGTGTGCTGGTGGTGCCGGACGTGATCTGCAACGCCGGTGGCGTGACCGTCAGCTACTTCGAGTGGGTGCAGGATTTCAGCAGCTTCTTCTGGAGCGAGGACGAGATCAATGTGCGGCTGGACAAGATCATGGTCGACGCGCTGAAGCACATCTGGGACACCGCTGACCGCCACCAGATCACGCTGCGCACCGCCACCTTCGCGGTGGCCTGCGAACGCATTTTGATTGCGCGCGAAGAGCGCGGGCTGTACCCCTGAGCAGCACATAAAAGCGCGGCGGCGGCGGGGTAACCTCAGCCGCGCAGTGCGGCCTGGGCTGCCACCACGCCGGCAAACACCGCAAACCCAAGCCAGTGGTTGAGGTGAAAGGCGCGGAAGCAGCCCTCGCGCTGCCGGCTGCGAATCAAGCGGTAATGCCAAGCCGCCAACCCCGCTGCCACTGCCAGGCCCGCGGCATATGGCCAACCGAGTCCCAGCTGTGCGCCCACGGCGCTCCAGGTCAACAAATAGGCGGCGTAGCAAGCCATGACCGCGGCCACGTCAAAGCGGCCGAAAGTGATGGCCGAGGTGCGGATGCCGATCTTCAAATCATCGTCGCGGTCGACCATGGCGTACTCGGTGTCATAGGCCAGCACCCAGAACAGGTTGCCCAGCAGCAGCGTCCAGGCCACCAGCGGCACGGCCTTGGCAATTGCTGCCGGCGTGACTGCGCCGCCGCCCTGCACGGCGGTGAAGGCCATCGGAATGCCAAAGCTGAAGGCCAGGCCCAACACCGCTTGCGGCATTGAAAAAAAACGCTTGGTGTACGGATAAAACAGCGCCAGCGCCAGCGCCGCGCCGCTCCACGCCACAGTGGCGCGGTTGGTCGTCAGCACCAGGGCAAAGGCAACCAGCGCCAGCGCCGCGCCCACGCCCAGCGCTTCGGTGACGCCCAGCGCGCCGCGGGTGACGGGGCGCTGCGCGGTGCGCTGCACATGGCGGTCGAAGCGGCGGTCGGCGACGTCGTTGAAGGCGCAGCCGGCGCTGCGCATCAACACCGTGCCGGCCGTGAAAACCGACACCAGGTGCCAGCCGGGAAAGCCGCCGGCTGCCAGCCACAGTGCAGCCAGCGTGGGCCACAGCAACAACAGGCTGCCGGCCGGGCGGTGCCAGCGGATCAGCTCCAGGTAGAGCACGAGCCGCGCGCGGGCCGAAGGGGTGGTCATGCGTCGAATTATCGAGATGCTTTCAAACATGGCTTGACCACACAGGCCGCCTCCTACGTGCCATCGCGGTGTTGATGACCAAACCAACCGTCGGTTTCTTGCATCCGTTGCAGAGTTTGACCCGTACAAAGGCCAGTCCGGAAAGTTCCGGCCCTCATTCCACGGAGAAAACACCCCATGATCCACCGTTTGTTCCGCGTCGCGCCTTTGGCCGCCGCCGCATTGCTCGCCGTTTCCAGCACTGCCCAGGCTTCCAGCCACCGCGAAGCGCCTTTCATCACCACCGCGCCCAAGGTGGATGCGTCCGACTTCTACATGTTCAACAGCTATGAAGCTGGCCGCAGCGATTTCGTGACCTTGATCGCCAACTACCAGCCATTCCAGGAAGCTTACGGCGGCCCCAACTTTTTCAAGATGGACGCCAACGCGCTGTATGAAATTCACATCGACAACGTCGGTGATGCCAAAGAACACCTGACCTTCCAGTTCCGTTTTAAAAACACCCTCGCCAACAGCGGCGCCGGTCACGAATTGGCGGTGGACACGAAAAGCGTGGCCATCCCGCTGACCCAGAAGGGCCCCGTCACCACGGTTGGCGACGCCAATCTCAACGTTGCTGAAACCTACACCGTGACCCTGGTGCGTGGCGATCGCCGCACCGGCACGGCCAGCCCCGTCACGCTGGCCAGCGACGCCAGCAAAACCACCTTCGTCAAACCCGTCGACAACATCGGCAACAAGACGATTGCCGACTACGCCGGCTATGCCGCGCAGCACATCTACAGCGTCAACATTCCCGGCTGCTCAACGCCTGGCAAGGTGTTCGTCGGCCAGCGCAGAGACCCGTTTGCCGTCAACCTGGGCGTGATATTCGACTTGGTCAATGCGCCGGTGTCCGTCATCACCAACCCCAGCCTGATCAATTCTGGCACCAATAGCCTGCAAGGCAAGAGCGTGACTTCGTTGGCACTTGAAGTGCCGAAGTCTTGTTTGCTGGACGCGACCAACGGCAACAGTGTGATCGGCGGCTGGACGACCGCCAGCCTGCGCCAGACCCGCCTGTTGGACCCGGCACCGAAGCCCGGCCACCAGACCACCGAAAAAGCCGGCGGCGCCTGGGCCCAGGTGTCCCGCCTGGGCATGCCGCTGGTCAATGAAGTTGTCATCGGCCTGAAAGACAAAGACCGTTTCAACAGCAGCAAGCCGAAAGACGACGCCCAGTTCGCCACTTACGTCACCAACCCAACGCTGCCCAAGCTGCTGGAAGCCGTGCTGCCTGCTGCCGGCGCTGCGCCCACCAACTACCCGCGTACCGACTTGGTCACCGCTTTCCTGACCGGTATTCCGACCGTCAACCAGCTGAAGACCGTGACCGCCTCGGAGATGCTGCGCCTCAACACCGCCATCGCCGCGGTGCCGATCGGCCAGCAGAACCGGCTGGGCATCGTGGGTGAGATCGTTCGTGTGGGCGGCGCTGCCAATTTGCCGCAAGCCACCGATCTCGCCGGCTACCCGAACGGCCGCCGTCCGAATGACGACGTGGTCGACATCTCGCTGGTGGCCATGATGGGCGGCCTGTGCATTGCCAACGGCACGACCGACCTGCTCAAATTCGGTGCGGCCTGCAAGCCGTCAGCCGTGCCGCTGGGCGATACCTCGCTGAAATTACACGATGCAGTCGACCAGGCCCAGGCACCGCTGTTCACCAGCTTCCCGTACCTGGTCACGCCCGCGGCTGGCAGCACCAATTGATTGAAGGCTGAACGACCATGACATCACGCAAACTGATTGCGGCCAGTGTTTTGGCCCTGGGGCTGGCCGCCTGCGGTGGCAATGACGACGTTTATGTGGCGCCGTTGACCGCGGCGCCGGCAGAAGCCGTCGCTTCGTCAACAGCGTTCACCGACTTCGGTGTGGCGCAAACCCAGGTCACCAGCGAAACAACGGCTGAGCCGTTCACGTTGGACGTTGTCACTACGCCGCCCACCAGCGAAACCGACGAGCCGGTGGCAATTTAAAGCAACGCTGTAGACCGGGGCGGCTCTTGCCGCGCGTGGGTTACCAGCTTCAGCGGTTTGCCGCTGGGATTGGTGACTGGCGCCGACAAGAGCCGCCCTTTTTTGGGTGCGGTGTTTTCCCGGTTTAGCGCGTGCCAATGAACTACTGAGCCAACATCAACAAAGTCGAATCGGCTGTCCGATAACGGGGTACTCCTGCTCGCGGGAGAGGGTAGGGGGGAGGGCCAGCGCACGGCACAAACTGGGGTTGCCTGCCCGTCCTCCAAGCATGCTTTCAAGTTCAAAACGGGCTGCATCAATGATGCGAGTGATCGCAAAGCCATCATGCCCCTCATTCCACCAAGGCATGCCGCATCTATCCTCATCTTTTTGAGCTTTTGAAACCCTTGCCTGCAGCATTTCCTCCATTTTTCTGTTTCCGTCTGCCGCTCCGCAAGCTGGCTGTTTTCGCACTGAGCCTCGTCTGCACAGCCGGCCCGGTGCAGGCCACGCCGTTCGTTCCGAAAAGCGACAGCGAAGTGGTCGAACGCCTGCCCTCGCGGCTGGCCGATGCCGAATCTCGGCGCGCGCAGCGCGCGTTACGGGCCCAGCTGCAAGCCGCGCCGCAGCAACTCGGCCTGGCGGTGCAGTTGGCGCGCGAATCGATCCAGCGCGCCCGCACGCTGGGCGACCCGCGCGAATACGGCCAGGCCGAAGCCGCGCTGGCGCCGTGGTGGGCGCTGGCCAGCCCACCGCCGGTGGTGCGTCTGCTGCGCGCCACCATCCGCCAGGCGCAGCACGAATTCAGCACCGCGCTGGTCGACCTGGACGCGCTGCTTCAACCTGGCGCCGACCGCAGCGGCATCCCGCTGCCGCTGCGTGCCCAGGCCGAGTTGACGCGCGCTTCGGTGCTGCAAGTCACCGGCCGCTGGCGCGAGGCGGCGGCCGGCTGTGCGCGCCTCGGCGGGCCGCTGTATGCCGCGCTGGGCGCATCGGTGCGCACTCCTGCGCAAGCCTGCCTGGCCGAATTGGACAGCCTGCAAGGCCATGCGGCGCGCGGTGCGCAGGCGCTTGAGCTGTTGGCGAAGGAAGACGCGGCCCAGGGCGGCGGCGAAGCCAGCTGGCTGGCGCTGCTGCGCGCCGAACTGGCCGAGCGGCGCGGTGAACCGGGTGCGCAGGCGCTGTTTCGCCAGGCGCTGGCGCTGCAGACCGCTGAACGCCCCGGCACGCCGCCCGACCTCTACACGCTGGCCGCGTATGCCGACTGGCTGCTCGACCACCAACGCCCACGCGACGCCGCGCAGCTGCTGGCCGGCCGCGAAGACGCCGACGCCTTGCTGCTGCGCCTGGCCATCGCCTGGCAAGACAGCCACGACCCGCGCGCCACTGGCGCCATCGCCACGCTGACCGCCCGTTTCGACGCCGCAGCGCAGCGCGGCGACACCAGCCACGGCCGCGAACAAGCGCGCTATGAGCTGGACTTGATGAAGCGCCCGGCCGCCGCGCTGAAGCACGCGCAAACCAACTGGGCCAGCCAGCGTGAACCCGGCGACGCGCTGATCCTGGCCCGCGCCGCCGTCGCCGCGGGCGACGCCACAGCCGCCGAGCCGGTGTGGCAGCTGCTGCGCGAAACCGGTTGCGAAGACGCGCGCCTGCGCGCTGTGGCCCGCGCCGCCGGCGTCACGCTCACCGCGGCGGCCCAGCCATGAACCACTGGCTGCCGCAACGCAAGCGCTGGCCACAAGCCATGTGGGCTTTTTGCCTGATTGCATTGGCGGTACTGGCCTGGGCGCTGCCCGCACAGGCGCACAAGCCGAGCGACGCCTATGTGCAGCTGACGGTGCGCGGCGCCATCGTCGACCAGCGCTTCGACATCGCGCTGCGCGACCTCGAACGCGACCTGGCGCTCGACGCCGACGAAAACGGCGCGCTGGACTGGCGCGAAGTGCGCACCCGCTGGGCCGACATCGAGGCGCTGGCGGCGCAGGGCCTGGCCGTGTCGGCCGACGGCCAGCCATGCCGCGCCACGGCGGTTGGCCCGCCGCAGCTCGACGACCACAGCGATGGCCGCTACGCCGTCCTGCAACGCCAGTGGACCTGCCCGCAGCCGGTGCGCCAACTGCAACTTACTTACCGTCTGTTCGCGTCGACCGACCCGGCACATCGCGGCATCGTCCGTGTGCAGTGGGGCAACGGCGGCGGCAACAACAGCACTGACACCGCCGTGCTCACGCCCGGTGCGCCGACACAGGCCTTTGCAGGCCGCGGCGCGGCCGTCGCGGCTTTGGCGGCGGGTGTTGGCGACGGCACTACGGCCGCCACGCCGCGAGCCGCGGTGCGCAGCTTCCTCGGCTTCGTGCCCGAGGGCGTGCACCACATCCTGATCGGCAGCGACCACATCCTGTTCCTGCTCGCGCTGCTGTTGCCAGCGCTGCTGCAGCGCTGCCCGCGATCGGCAAAGGGCAGGGGCGGTTGGCAACCCGCGCCGCGGCTGCGGCCGGTGCTGGGGGACGTTCTGCGCGTCGTCACCGCTTTCACCGTGGCGCACTCGGTCACGCTGGCGCTGGCGGCCTTCGACATCGTCAACCCGCCGCCGCGCTGGGTGGAGTCAACCATTGCCGCCAGCGTGGTGCTGGCGGCGCTGAACAACCTGTTCCCCGTTTTCCGCGAAGGCCGCTGGAAGCTGACCTTCGTCTTCGGTCTGGTGCACGGCTTCGGCTTTGCCAGCGCGTTGAAGGATCTCGGGCTGGCCCGCGGCACCTTGGTGGCGCCGCTGCTCGGGTTCAACGTCGGTGTCGAGCTGGGCCAGCTGGCGATCGTTGCCATTTTCATGGGGCTGGCCTGGCGGCTGCGGGCCACGCGCTTTTACATCCGCGGGCTGCTCGGCGCCGGCTCGGTGCTGATTGCGCTGCTGGCGCTGGGTTGGTTGATCGAACGTGCGTTCGATGTGAAGCTGCCGTTGCCGCTGTAAAACCATCAGTCCATAAGCCGGGAAAAGCGCCGCCAGCGCCGGCCAATTCAAAGCTTTGCCCCGCGCACAGCCGACCGGCGCCTTCGCCGCCACCTCAAGCTGCCACGCCGGGCGCCGAAGACCTGGGGACATCAACAGCCAAGACGGCTGTTGCACCCGGAGTACTGATGGTTCCCAAACTCAGGCTTGGCGAGCTGCTGATTCGTGATGGCAAGCTCACCGAAGACCAATTGCAGCAGGCGCTGGCGCGCCAGAAACAGACCGGCCGCCGCCTGGGCACGGTGTTGCAAGACCTGGGTTTCGTCACCGACCACGTGATTGCCCGCTTGCTGGCGGCGCAGTTGAAGATGCCGTACTTCGAGCCCATGATCGAAAGCGTCGACATGGCGGTGGCCCGGCTGCTGACCGAGCTGCAGGTGCGCAAGCTGCGCGCGCTGCCGGTGGGCCGAGTGGGTGAGCGCATCCGCGTGGCCGTGGTCGACCCGAATGACTGGCAGTCGATTGACGAGCTGCCCAAGCTGCTGCGCTGCGAGGTTGACACCGAAGTGGTGCCGGAGTCGGGCCTGCTCGAGCTGGTCGGCCGCATCTACAACAACAACGACAACATGCAGGGGCTGGCCAAGCAGCTCAGCGACGAATTGCGCAACAGCGGCGGCGCCGACACGGTTGACCTGGCCAGCCTGGGGCTGCAGGCCAGCGCTGAAGACGCACCGGTCGTCAAGCTGCTGCAGGGGCTGTTCGACGAGGCCGTGCGCACCCGCGCGTCAGACGTCCACATCGAGCCACATGCCAGCGCGGTGGCGATCCGCCTGCGCGTGGACGGCCATTTGCGCGCCTACGCCGAGTTCGACTCGCGCCTGGCGCCGGCCCTGGCCTCACGCCTGAAGCTGGTGGCGGCGCTCGACATTTCCGAACGCCGCATGCCGCAGGACGGGCGCTTCGTCGTGCAGGTGCGCCAGCAGGCGGTCGACATCCGGCTGTCGACGGTGCCGGGCCAATATGGCGAGTCGCTGGTCATGCGGCTGCTGCTCAAAGACCCGATGCTGACCCGGCTCGACCGACTGGGCATTCCCGCCGCAGGCCTGGGCGCCATGCGCGGTGCCATTGACGAGGGCGCCGGCCTGCTGCTCGTCACCGGCCCGACCGGCAGTGGCAAGACGACCACGCTGTACGCGGCGCTGGGCGCGCTCGATGCCGCGTCGACCAAGATCCTGACGGTCGAAGACCCGGTCGAATACCGCCTGGCCGGCATCACGCAGATCAACGTCAACGAAAAAATCGGCCTCGGCTTTTCACAGGTGCTCCGCGCTGCGCTGCGCCAGGACCCGGACGCCATCCTGATCGGCGAAATGCGCGACCGCGACACGGTGGAAAACTGCATGCGCGCCGCCGTCACCGGCCACTTGGTGCTGTCGACGCTGCACACCAATGACGCCGCCTCGGCCGGCGCGCGGCTGATCGACATGGGCGCGGCGCCGCACATGGTGGCGATGGCGCTGCAGGTCATCGTCGCGCAGCGGCTGGTGCGCCGCGTCTGCCAGAGTTGCGCTGAAACCATGCAGCCCAGCGTGGCACAGCGCACCTGGCTTGACCTGCAACTCGGCGCGCAGGGCTGGGACCCGACCGGCATGCGCCGCGGCCGCGGCTGCGCGCGCTGCCGGCAAACCGGTTTTGAAGGCCGCAGCGGCATTTATGAAGTGCTGGCCCTGAACGCCGACCTCGTGGCGGCGCTGCTGAAGAACGACATCTCCCGCTTCCACCACGTGGCGCAAAAAACGCTGGGCGGCGCGCACCTGGCGGCTGAAGCGGCGCGCGCAGCTGTCAGCGGCACCACGACGGCCGACGAAGCGATGCGCATCGGCCTGCGCCACACCGGGGCGTCGGCATGAGCCTGGCGTTCATCTACCGCGCCCGTGATGCCAGTGGCGCCGAGCGCAAGGGCGAAATCGAGGGCGCCTCACCCGCCGCGGTGGCGCGCGACCTGGCCAGCCGCGGCTGGGCGGCGCTGGACATTCGGGCCAAAGCGCAGGCCACCCCCGTGGTGCGGCCTGCGCCCGCCGCCCTGTCAAAAACTGCTGCCCCGGCGGCGGCTGCCGTGGGGGTTGCCGCGCCTGCCGCTGCCACCAAACCCACGGCCAAGGGCTTGATGAAGAAGCGCTTTGGCAAGGGCCATTCGAAAGACGTCTACGAGTGTCTGGGCCTGGCGCTGCGCGAACTGTCGGCGCTGCTGCGCGCCGGCATTCCGCTGATGCGGGCGCTGCAGCTGGCGGCCGACTCCACACCCGAAGCAACGGTGCGCGAAGCTCTCAGCCGCATCACCCGCGACCTCGACAACGGCCACAACCTGGTGGCCGCCGCCGAACACGAGCAGCGCGCCTCCGGGTTGTTGACGGCGTATGACGTTGCGATGCTGCAAGTCGGCGAGCAGACCGGCCGCCTGCCCGAGGCGTTTGCCGAGCTGCACCGCCACCGCGAGTTCATCCGCACCACGGGCGAGCAAGTCGGCTCGGCCCTGCGCTACCCGGCTTTCGTGATCCTGACCTGTTTGATCGCGCTGGTGGTCGTCAACATCTGGGTGATTCCGGCTTTCGCCAAGGTGTTCGCCCACACCCGCACCGAACTGCCGCTGTTGACGCGCGTGCTGCTCGGCATGTCCAAGGCCATGGTCAAGGGCTGGCCGCTGGGGCTGGCGCTGGTGGCGGCAAGTGTGTGGGGCTGGTGCCACTGGCTCGGCCTGCCGCAGGGCCGCCTGTGGTGGGACCAGCGCAAGCTGCGCCTGCCCATCGTCGGCCGCATTCTCGAAGGCATCGTGCTGTCGCGCCTGGCGCTGTCGCTGTCGTCGGGCCTTTCAGCCGGCTTGACGATCACCGACGCTTGAGCGTCACTGCGCGCACGCTGGGCAACACCTGGTATGAAGGCAAGCTGGCGCAGATGGGCGCCGAACTAGCGCGCGGCAGCTCGATCAGCGCCGCGGCACGCAACATGGGCATGCTGCCGCCGACGATGGTGCAGCTGTTCGCCATCGGCGAAGAGTCAGGCTCGCTCGACGAGCTGATGGCCGAAATTTCGCGCCACTACCTGAGCGAGGTTGAACAGTCGATCCGCCGCCTGTCGTCGGTGCTCGAGCCCATTCTGATCTGGTTCCTCGGCGTCTGCGTGCTGATCTTGGCGCTGGGCATCTTCATGCCGATGTGGGATCTGGGCCGGGCTTCGCTGCATTGATTGAAGAGGAAAACCCATCAAACCGGTGAAACCGCGGCGTTTTCGAGCGATTGCCAGCGAAATGGAGGGCTTTCCCCCGCTTTGTCTGCTCAATTCTCCGGCAGTAATACCGAAAAAATAGTAACCAACAGGAAGTCAGCTCTTTGCGCCGGCTTTCAATCCAACTGGCTTTTACGGAGACCCGTCATGTCAACTGTCCTTCCTTCCAAAATACCGCGCCGTAGAGCTGCCTCCAGGCAGCACGGCTTCACGCTGGTCGAGCTGGTGACGGTCATCGTCATCCTTGGCGTGTTGGCCGCAGTGGCATTGCCGCGCTATGCCGATTTACAAGGCAAGGCGCGCATTGCCAAGCTCAACGCGATTGCGGGCTCAATGAAAGCGGCTGCTTCGCTGGTCAAAGCAACTGCGCTGGCCAATGGCATACCTTGCACAGGTACGGGCCCAGCCGTCATGGAAGGCGTCAGCATCGATTTGCAAGGCTGTTACCCACAAGCGCTGGGAACGAGTTTCAATGTCGGCATCCTAGCTGCGGCCAACATTGAATCTGCAGACAACTGGACCCGTGTAGGAGGTGGATCAGCCGCTGGTGCGACGGTGACGCTGCAGCTGGCTGATGCAGGGACACCAGCCACATGTAGCGTGGCTTACACAGCTGCCAGTGGAGGCGTCGCACCGTCTGTAGCGATCAGTTCAGCCGGTTGCCCGTAATCTTTTTCTGGAAATGTGATCTGCGCCATCGCCTCAACTTCAACGGCATACCGCCTCGACAGCGGCTTTACGTTGATTCAGCAGCTCGTCGTCAGCATTGCTACGCGCATGCTGGTTTTAAGGAGACCTTCCATGTCAACTTCTCCAATGTCCAAAATGCCTCGCCGTACAGCTGTTTCCGGCCAGCACGGCTTTACGCTGGTTGAACTCGTCACCGTCATCGTCATCCTCGGCATATTGGCCGCAGTGGCGCTGCCGCGTTATGCGGATTTGCAGGGCAAGGCGCGGGAAGCCAAGGTCAAGGCCGTGGCCGGTTCAATGAAAGCCGCCGCTTCTTTGGTCAAGGCCACTGCGCTCGCGAACGGCAAGTCTTGTGCTGCTGCCGAAACTGCGGTGATGGAAGGCGTGTCGATCGATTTGCAGCATTGCTACCTGCAAGCGCTGGGTACATTCGGCGTTGGCATCTTGGCAGCCGCCAATATCGAATCGGCTGACGGCTGGACAGCGCCTCCTGACGGCGGCACAACCGAGGGTGCTGTCGTTACATTGTCATTGCCAGATGCCGCTACGCCTTCCGCTTGCAAGGTTGCTTACATGGCCGCATCGGCCACTGTTCCGCCGGTTATAACCACCACGGTCACCGGCTGCTGATCTCCTTCGGGTGAACTGAAGATGAACTCCTTCAAGGCTGGCGTATGTGCCTGTACAGGCAGGTGGCTTCGCCGCCCAGTTGCCGGCTTCACGCTGATCGAGCTGCTTATCGTCAGCGTCGTCCTGAGCCTGCTGACCGCGCTGGCCGTGCCGCGCTACCTTTACGTCCAAGGCAAGGTACGTGTGGCCAAGGTCGAGTCGGTGGCGCAGTCGCTGTTGAAAGCGGCCACGCTGGTCAAATCAACCGCTGTAGCCCGCGGCGTGGTGTGCCACGGCGCCGGCAGCCTGCCGGTGGAGGCGGCTGATTTGTCGCTCTACAACTGCTACCCGCAGGCCTTGAGCGCCTACACCGACGGCATTTTTGGCGCGGCCCACGTCAATTCAACTGACGGCTGGACGCTGGCGGGTGGCGGCTTTGGCGCCGGCGCCAGCGTGTCGCTGCGGTTGACCGAAGCCGGCACGCCGACGGCCTGTGCCGTCACCTACACCGCCGCCACCGCCAGTGAGCCGGCCGCTGTGCACACCACGCTGGACGGTTGTTCGTGAGCCGTGGTGCCCCGTTTCCGCGCGCCGCACGCTGCCGCTGCGCCGCTGCCCGCCGGTGATGAGATGAAGTCGCCGCGCTGCCGTGCCGCGCCGCCGGCTGGTCAGCGCGGCTTTACGCTGGTGGAGCTGGTGACCGTGATGACGCTGATGGCCATCCTGACGGCCATCGGCATGTCGCGTTTTGCGGACCGGGAACCATTCGCGGTGCAGGGCGCCGCGGACCAAATCGTCTCCGGCCTGCGCCTGGCGCAGGCCACGGCCATCGCGCGTCGCGCGCCGGTCTACGTCGTGCTGGGTGTCTCGCCCGCCTCGTTCGCGGTGTGCCAGGATGCGCTATGCACACAGCCGCTACCCACCCCGGCCGGCGACAATGTCTGGCTCAGCGACGCCAGCGGCCTGGTGCTGAGCAGCGCCAGCAGCTTCTACTTCAGCGGCGCGGGCGCGCCGTCGCTGGTGGCTGCATTGAACATCGAGGTGCGCACCGCCGACGGCGCGACCGTTTCGCAGCCCGTCAAAGTGGAGCTGGTCAGCGGCCACGTGCACTCGCCATGACACGGGCGTGCAAAAAAAAATTGCAGCGGCCGCAGCGCGGGCTGACCTTGGTCGAACTCGTCGTTGCGCTGGC
>JANXMO010000391.1 GCA_025354615.1 Burkholderiales bacterium
CTTGGCTACGAGGCAGAGCTCGCGGTCGCCCAGCTGCGCAAGGCGCTCGACGCGTTCGCCCGGCTGGATGTCGAGAAGGCGGTCGAGGTGCTGAAGGCAGACGACCTGATCGACCAGGAATTCGAAGGGCTGATGCGCAAGCTGATCACCTTCATGATGGAAGACCCGCGCACTATTTCGTCCAGCATTGACCTGGTGTTCGTGGCCAAGGCGATTGAGCGCGTGGGGGACCATGCGAAGAACCTTGCGGAGGTCATCATCTACGTCGTCAAAGGCATGGATGTGCGACACAACCCCGTTGAAACAGTCGAATCCATGGTTCGCTGAAAGCGATTTTGAAAGCCTTTTGCATGAGTCAGGTTCTTGTCGTTGAAGACGAATCAGCAATTGCCGAACTGATCACCCTCAATTTGCAGCATGCCGGCTATGGGGTCACGGTGGCGGCCACGGCCGACCAGGCGCAGGAAGCAGTGGACGGCGTGCTGCCCGACTTGGTGGTTTTGGACTGGATGTTGCCGGGTCAATCCGGCCTGGCCTTGGCCAAGCGCTGGCGAGGTGCCGCCCGAACGCGCGAGTTGCCGATTATTTTTTTGACGGCGCGCAGCGAAGAAACCGACAAAGTGGCGGGCCTGGATGCCGGCGCCGACGACTACCTCACCAAACCGTTTTCGACCCAGGAACTGTTGGCGCGTATCCGTTCTGTCCTGCGCCGTAAAGCGCCTGAAGCGCTGGACACACCGGTGGAGGTCGATGGTCTGACGCTGGACCCTGCAACGCGGCGTGTGTCGCGTGAAGGCTGCGACCTTCGGTTGGGTCCAAAGGAATTTCGCCTTCTGCATTTTTTCATGACACATACCGAGCGCGTTCACAGCCGCGCACAGCTGCTGGACCGCGTCTGGGGCGACCATGTTTTCATTGAAGAGCGGACGGTTGATGTGCACATCAAGCGCTTGCGCGAGGCTCTTGAGCCGGTGGACTGCGCCCGCATGATCGAAACCGTGCGCGGTGTGGGCTATCGCTTCACTGTGTCTGCAGCAGCGCAGTCGATCAGCCTCCTGACCCGCTGAGGCCGCATGGAGTGGTTACTGCCGCGGCTGATCGGTGTCGTGGCCTCAGTAGGCCTGGCCGGTTTGCTGGGCGGGCTTTTAGGCCGTGCGTTTGAATGGCCACAAGCCGGCACATGGGCGGGCGCCGTGTGCGGTGCCGTGGGCTACGCGTTGTTTGACGGCTTGCGTGGCCAGCGCTTTTTGCACTGGTTGCGCGGCGCTCATGCGAATGCGGCGCCCCGCGACACGGGTTCCTGGGGCGAGGTCGGCTACCGTGTTGAACGCATGTTGCGAAGTTTGGAGCTGCAAATACGCGAAGAAAACAGCCGCCTCGACCAGTTCCTGTCGGCCATTGAAGCCTCACCGAATGGTGTTTTGATGCTTGACTCAGGCGACCACATCGTCTGGTGCAACTCGGTGGCGGCCGACCATTTCGGCCTGCATCCACAACGCGACCGGCAGCAGCGGATCACCAATCTCGTGCGCTCTCCTGCCTTTGTGGCTTACATGCAAAGCCAGGACTACCGTGAGCCAGTGGCGTTCACCGGGCCGGGCTCGCGTGGCACGGTGTCGGTTCTGGTGCGCACTTACGGCCACGCAATGAAACTGGTTTTGTCGCAGGACACCACGGTACGCGAGCGCAGTGATGCCATGCGGCGCGACTTTGTTGCGAATGTTTCGCATGAAATCCGTACGCCGTTGACGGTGCTGGCAGGCTTTGTCGAAACCATGGTTCATTTGCCTTTGTCAGAGGCTGAGCGCCGTCGGGTGCTGATGCTGATGGGCCAGCAAACCCAGCGCATGCAATTGTTGGTGGGTGATTTGCTGACCTTGGCGCAATTGGAAGGCAGCGCCCGGCCGGCCGCCGACCGCTGGGTGGAGGTAAGCCACTTGTTTGCTGAAGTTGAAGCGGCTGCGCGGGCGTTGTCAGCCGGCCGCCACACGCTTTCATTTGCCAGCCCCGCTGACGCCCCGCGGATCGCCGGGGCGCAAGCTGAATTGCACAGCGCCTTGGCCAATTTGGTCAGCAACGCCATCCGCTACACGCCCGATGGCGGCCGCATTGACGTGGCCTGGCGAATGCGCTTGGGTGGCGCCGGTGAAATAGAAGTGCGCGATACCGGTATCGGCATTGCACGCGAGCACTTGGGCCGGCTGACCGAGCGCTTTTACCGGGTTGACGGCAGCCGCTCACGTGACACCGGCGGCACCGGGCTCGGGCTGTCGATTGTCAAACACATCGTGCAACGCCACGGCGGCGAACTGGAAATACACAGTGAATCGGGGCAGGGTTCGCGTTTCACGCTGGTATTGCCCGCCGCCCGTGTCAGCGTGACGTCAAGTGCAACCGGTGAGCAGCCAGTGAAACTGCCTCTGAGTGCCGAGCGTGTAGCCGTTTAAATGAGAAGGCGCCTGAGCGACCCGAATGCTTTAAGTTCCCGCTGCAACACCAGGACGACGGCGGTAAATAGCAATCAAATCCTGGCGGTCCTCCAGCCGGTCGACGAGTACCCAACCTTCCAATGGGATGGGCGCTTGCCGCTTGTATTGCAATAACAACCATGTGGTGCAAGGCGTGGTGTGTGCAGCGGTGGTGGCATTTACTTGATAGCCGCCAAAAAATTCCAGGGCTGCCACGGCGCCTCGCGGCAGGTTCAATGCGCCAATACAACCATCGTGCGGCATCCGTAACGACAGGCTGGCCACCAGCGGCCCGTAGCTGCGGGCGTGGTTGATATGCGGAAGCCATAGCGTCATTACCAAAAGCCAGCACAGCACGGCGCCACCGGCTGGCAACACCAGGCTTTTCCATAAAGGATGGCGGTTCCTGCCAGTGCGCCAGCGCACCAGCCACAACCAGGCCGCCGTACCAAGCAAGGCAATCGCCATGGCCACCGGCGAAAACGGCGCGGTAAATCCAGGTGTCAGGCGCGCCACATTGGCGGCCACACGAGTCGGCACGCCGGTTTGCATGGCGCTGTAAACCACCCAGATGGACAAGGCACCGATGCTGAAGAAAAAGACCGAAAACCAGTCCACCGCTGCAGCGGTGCTGCGTGTCAGCGTGGGTAACGCAAACGCCGCCAGAATGGCCAGCGGTGGCAGCGCCAGCATCAGCGCCCGGTCTGACCCGCCCATGGCAAGGCTGCTGCACACCGCAATGCCCGCACACGCCAATGGCAGTGCGATATGCGCGTTTATCACCTGTCGGCGCCAGCGCCAAAGTGTCCATACAGCCAGCGGCCACAACGGCCATAGAAACCATGCCAGCTGGCGTGCGAAACCCTTGGCAAGGACTGCGGAAAAATGGGTTTCTATTCGCCAGGCCCATGCACCCAAAGCGTAGCTGACCGCTATCGCCATGCAGGTTGAAAGCCCCAGTTCAATCAAACGGCGCCGCGGCATTTCTTGACTTGACGCCGCGACAACAACGGTGCACACGAGGCCATAAGCCACGGCCATGCTCGGGGCGCCGCTTGCCGCCAGCCCAGGCAGTGCGGCCAGTACCGCCCAGGACGATTTGAGCGAGCGCCTGCTTTCATGGGCCAGGCCGTAAAGCAACAGCGAGACACAGGCAAGTTGGGCCAATTCAGGGGTGGTCTCATGGCCCAGCTGCAACAGTCCCAGGCTGGCGATCATTGCCAGCACGGCGCCGTCGGCGATGGCCCTCGCATAGTCGGCCGGGTTGGCTTCACCGCCAAAAGCGAAGGCCAGCGGCTGTGCCGATGGTGAACGAGCCCATCGAAAGCAACCGGCACTGGTCAGCGCCAATGAAAACATCAGCAACAGCGCAAAGGGCAAACGCGCCGCAAGGGCGGGATCATGCAAAAAGCCCAATACACGGATGAAGGCTGCGCCCAGCCAGTACGGCAGCAAAGCTGCGTCAGACGCAATGCCGCCAACCGTCGGTGCCCCCCAGGAAGTCGTGCCCAAAGCCAGGTTGCGCATGTACCCGAATGCCGCCATATCGGCATTGCGCCAAGGGTCACGTCCGAACAATCCAGGCAGCAAATAAGCGGCACACAACAACCACAGCGCAATGCGGGGCAACCGCGCTGCGCCGCGCTGAGTGACCAGTGCGGGGTTGGGAGAGTTCAAATCAACGCTGAACGCGCAGCCGTGAAGAGCCCAAGAAAAAAGGCAGCCCGGGCTGCCTTATGAAGATTTTCAAAATTCAAAGCCTTGTCAAGGCGCTTGTTTTTTAAGTCCCACGTGCGCAAATTTATTGCGGAATTTCTCGACCCGCCCACCCAGAGAGTCAACGCTCTTTTGAGTGCCCGTATAAAACGGATGCGATTCACTGGTGGACTCCAACTTGATCAAGGGCACTTCACGGCCATCTTCGAGCTTGATGGTTTCCCGCGAATTGGCACACGACCGTGTCACAAACTTGAAGCCGTTAGACAAATCGACGAAGCACACGTCGCGGTATTCCGGGTGAATGTCTTGTTTCATAAGCTACTTTCTGGCGCCTTGGGCGCTTGGGCGTTACGGCAGCCACGTCAAATGTTTTTGACGCACTTTCCACAGATGGAAAAACAACCGACGATTATAGCTTTGCCAGTTTCAACCGCCGCGGCGCATCATGTCGAAGAAATCAAGGTTGGTCTTGGACGCCTTCATTTTGTCGAGAATGAATTCCATCGCCTCAATTTCATCCATCGAGTACAGCAGCTTGCGCAAAATCCATGATTTCTGAAGTATTTCCGGCTTCAGCAGCAGCTCTTCACGCCGCGTGCCAGACTTGTTCAGCAAAATCGACGGGTAAACACGTTTTTCGGCCATGCGCCGGTCGAGGTGAATTTCGCAGTTGCCGGTGCCTTTGAATTCTTCGTAAATGACCTCGTCCATGCGCGAACCGGTGTCGACCAACGCCGTGCCGATGATGGTCAACGAGCCGCCTTCCTCGATATTGCGCGCCGCGCCGAAAAACCGTTTCGGCCGCTGCAAGGCATTGGCGTCGACACCGCCTGTCAGCACTTTGCCTGACGAGGGCAAGACGTTGTTGTAGGCCCGCGCCAACCGGGTGATCGAGTCCAGCAAGATCACGACGTCTTTTTTCAGCTCGACCAGGCGCTTGGCGCGTTCGATCACCATTTCGGCCACTTGCACGTGCCGTGCGGCCGGTTCGTCGAAAGTCGAACTGATCACCTCGCCGCGCACCGTGCGCTGCATCTCCGTCACTTCCTCGGGCCGCTCGTCGACCAGCAGAACGATCAAATGCGCGGCTGGATAGTTGGCCACGATGGCATGCGCCAGCTGCTGCATCATCACCGTTTTGCCGCTTTTGGGCGCTGACACCAGCAAAGCCCGCTGGCCTTTGCCGATCGGTGCAATCAAATCGACGATGCGGGCGGTGATGTTTTCTTCGCCCTTGATGTCACGCTCGAGCTTGAACTGTTCTTTGGGGAACAGCGGCGTCAAGTTCTCGAACATGATCTTGTTCTTGCTTTCCTCGGGCGTCAGGCCGTTGACCTTGTCCACCTTGACCAGGGCGAAGTAGCGCTCGCCATCCTTTGGCACCCGCACTTCGCCTTCGACGTCATCCCCGGTATGCAGGTTGAAACGGCGGATCTGGCTGGGGCTCAGGTAAATGTCATCGGTTGACGCCATGTAACTGGCATCAGGCGCACGCAAAAAGCCGAATCCATCGGGCAGCACTTCCAACACACCGTCGCCAAACACCTGTTCGCCGCCTTTGGCGCGTTTTTTCATGATGGCGAACATCAGCTCCTGCTTGCGCATGCGGGCGACGTTTTCGATCTCCAACGCTTCGCCCATCTTGATGAGTTCGGAGACGTGAAGCGCCTTGAGTTCTGACAAATGCATCTGGTGAAGCCTTGGGGGGAGTGCCTGGCAAACCGAATGGCTGCCGGAAAGAAATCAAGCCGTGTTTTTCAAACGCGAAGCGCGTTGAACACTAAAACTTGGGGAATAACGCAAGGTTTGAAAGGCCTTGCATGGAGGCTGAACGTAAGGCCCGTGTTGCAGGGCCGTCAGCAGTGCTGTGGACTGTAGCAGCAATTACCAGGCGGGGCGCTGAGACGCCCGCACGCGCTGCTTCATCAAAGCTGGCTGTCGATGAACGCCGTCAACTGTGCTTTTGACAGCGCCCCCACTTTGGTGGCGGCCAACTGACCATTTTTGAAAATCATCAAGGTCGGAATGCCACGAATGCCGAATTTGGCGGGAACGTCGCGGTTCTCGTCGACGTTCATTTTGGCAATCCGCAGTCGGCCTTCATAGGCCTTGGCCACTTCGTCGAGAATCGGTGCAATCATTTTGCAAGGGCCGCACCATTCGGCCCAGTAATCGACCAGAACCGGCGTTCCAGATTGCAACACGTCGCTGTCGAAAGAGGCGTCGGAGGTGGAATGGATCAGGTCGCTGCTCATGAAGTTCCTTGCGCGTGTCAGCCTCCGGAAAGGGGCCGATGAATTTTGACATACCGTTTCAAGCACCCCTGGCCAATGGCCTTTCAACTGCCAGGCCTGCGCTATGACTGTCACCGTAACGGCTTGCTCTGCATCCAGCAACGCCAACCCGTGGCCTGACATCGTCTCAGCAGTGCTGCACAGTGAAGAGCTGGCGTCGCTGCGTTGGCGTGACGCGGTGCTGCTCGTGCCGTTTGCGCAGCACCTGCCGCTGGCGCGCAAGGCCTGGGCTGCGGCTGGCGGCTGGTTGCCGCGGATCGAGACCACGCAAACGCTTGCCCGAACGCTGGCACCCGCAGTGGTCACGCCGCCGTTGGCCCTGACATTCGACAACTGCGCGGACCGTTTGATCGCCATACAGTTGCTGCGCGGCCCTAGCTGGACGGCCTGGGCGCTGCGTGATGCGATGGGTTTTACTCAATCACTCGACGCCGTGGTGGCAACGGCCCAAGCCCTCTGGCGCGCGGCTGCCAATGTGGCGCCCGGCCAGCGTGAACAGCACTGGCAGACGGCCCGCCAAGCCTTTGCCCCACATCCCGCCGGGTCCGGCCCGGGCGGTACCGAGCGCCTGTTGGCACGTGCGGCATTTGAATGGGCGCAGGCGTCGATGGCTCTGGCGCCGCCGGCCACCGACGCCTTGTTCAGCCTGCCGGTGTCGGCGTGGATCGGTGTATCAGCCGGCGGGGTCGACGCCCTGACGGCAAGTCTCTTCAACGCCGCGTCCGATCAAACGCCTTGCGTGTGGGTCGACACCGATGCCGCTCCCGAGCGGCCTTTCGAAAAATCACATGCGCCGCTGCAGCTGGCGGTGTGCCAGGACTTCGAGGATGAGGCGCAGCAAACCGCGGCCTGTGTGCTGGCCGCGCTGGCCCATGGGCAGCAGCCAGTGGCTTTGGTGTCGCTCGACCGCTTGTTGGTGCGGCGCACGCGTGCGCTGCTCGAGCGCCGCGGCGTTGCGATGGCCGATGAAACCGGCTGGACCTTGTCGACCACGCGGGCTGCCGCTTCGCTGCTCGGCCTGCTCAAGGCGTTGCAAGCCGACGCGGGTGCCGACGAGGTGCTCAACGGGCTGGCGCCGTGTGCGCTGGCAAGCGAAGCGAACGGGCAGGGCGCGTCGGCACTGGCTGAGCTCGAGACGGCGATGCGGCGCCACGGGTGGCGCCGCGCGGCGCAGGTCGACGCCGCGCGCCTGCCGGCTGGCACCGCCCGCTGGTGGCTTGAGGTGCAAGCGCTGGGCGCGCCGTTTCGCACTGGCCCGGCCGTTGCGCTGGCCCGTTGGATGCAACAGCTGCGTGCGGTGCTGGCGGCCACGGCGCTGGGCCCGCAGTTGGCGGCAGACGAAGCTGGTCGTCAGATGATGGCGGCCCTCGAGGCCAGCACGGCGCTGGCGCCTGCCACCGGGGAGGGTGATGCCATGCCGGTCCCTGAGTTCATGGGCTGGCTGGACCGCGTGCTCGAGTCAGCGTCGTTTTTGCCGGCGGCGGCGCCGCACGCGGCGGTCGTCATCACGCCGCTTGAACGCACGATGTTGCGTCCGTTCGCGGCCATCGTGCTGCCGGGTGCCGATGAAAAACGGCTGCCGGCCACCGCGTCGAGCGGGCCCGCGCTGCTCAGTGAAGCCGAAGCCATGGCGCTGGGCCTGCCGGACCGCGCCGCCCGCATGCGCGCGCAGACGCAGGCATTCGCCCAACTGCTGCACGGCGCGCCGGTCACGCTGCTGCGCCGGCTGGACGACGGCGGCCAGCCGCTGGCGGCCAGCCCCTTGCTCGCGCGGCTGCTGCTGGCGCGCGAGCGCTCTGGCCAGGGTTGGGTGCCTGTGGCCGACGCGCGTGTGCGGCAGCGCTTCGAGCCGCAGCCGGCCGCTTTCCCGCTGCCGGCGGCGCCGGCCTTGCTGCCGCAGCGCTTGAGCGCCAGCGCCTGCGAAGCCTTGCGCGCTTGCCCTTATCGCTTCTTTGCGCTGCGCATGCTGGCCCTTCAGGAATCGCCGGAGTTGGAAGCCGACGTTGAAAAGCGTGAATACGGCAGCTGGTTGCACCGTGTGCTGCACCAGTTCCATGTTCAGCGCCCAGCGGCAGCTTCAGCGGCCGATGACCGCGCACAGCTGTTGGCGCTGGGCGCAGCGCTGCCGGCGGCTGACGGCGCATCAGCCGCGGCCTTCTTGCCATTTGCCGCAACATTTGGCCGCTTCGTGCCGCGCTACGTCGACTGGCTGCAGCGCCACGAGGCCCGCGGCGCGCGCTGGCTGGATGGCGAACGGACATTCACCGCCTCGCCGCCGGACTGGGGCACGACACAAATGCACGGCGTCATCGACCGCATTGACAGTGCGCCCGGCGACGCCGGACCGTTGACGGTGTTGATCGACTACAAAACCGCCGGCGCGCAAGGCCTGCGGCAAACGCTCAAGCGCCCACAGGAAGATACGCAGTTGGCGTTTTATGCCGCTTTGCTGCAGGCGCAGTCGGCGGCGCCGGGTGAGGTGGCGGCTTTTTACCTGGCACTCGACGAAGCGCAAGGCATTGCAGAAGTGCCGCACGCCGACGTTGCCGCCACCGCGGAACAATTGGTCACCGGCATCGGGCACGACCTGGCCCGGATGCGCGCCGGCGCGGCACTGCCGGCGCTTGGCGAAGGCCGCGCCTGTGAGCACTGCGATGCACGCGGCCTGTGTCGCCGTGACCAATGGGCACCCCGCTGACCGTGATGGACAACAACGACAAACACAACGACGGCGGCCAGCCCGCTTACCGCATCGATGGCCAAACGGCGCCGCGCGAAGCCTTCTA
>JANXMO010000432.1 GCA_025354615.1 Burkholderiales bacterium
CTGCGACTGGCGCTGGACCGCTTGCCGCTGACCGTGGTGCCCAGTGTGTCGGCCAGCGAAACCTTCACCCGCGGAGACACGCTGGTGCCAGGCGACCAACGCTCTGAATTCATCACCCAGCTGACGCCGCGCATCCGCGTCAGCGCCGGCACCGGGCCGGTCAAAGGCTTTGTCGACTACTCACTGACCGCATTGGCCTACGCCCGTGAAACCAGTAACAGCGACATCCTGCAGTCACTGAGTGCCGCGGGCCGGGCCGAAGTGATCGAAGGCCGGCTGTCGGTCGACGCCAGCGCCGGCATTGCCCAGCAGGCGGTGTCGGCCTTCGGCCAGCAGTACGCTGGCACCGAACTGACACGCGCCAACCGCACCGAAGTGCGAAGCTATGCCGTGGCGCCTTCCCTGCACGGCAGCCTGGGCCAGCAGGTGGACTACGAAGCACGGGTCGACCACAGCGGCACGCAAACCACGAGCGATGCCGCGTCCAACAGCGTGTCGAATGCCGCACTGCTGCAGCTCAACAGCCGCGCCGGCAATGGCTTGATCGGCTGGAAGGCGCTGGCCACCCGCCAGTTGGTCGACTACACCGACGGCCGCAAGACCGATGCAGAGCGCGCGCTGCTCGATCTGTCTTTCGCTGTCACGCCGCAGTTCAGCGTGTCGGCGCGCGGCGGCCGCGAATCGAGCAACCTGGCCAGCCTTACCAAGGAAACCGGCAACACCAGCGGCTTTGGCCTGGCCTGGCGGCCGAGCGAAACCACCTCATTGGTGGCCAACCGGGAACGCCGCATTTACGGCAACACGCATGCGCTGGCTTTTTCGCACCGCACGGCCCGCACCTTGTGGACATTGACCGACGCCAGCGATGTGTCGGCCGGCTCGCCGCAGCTGACCTTCGGCAAACCCCGCTCGGTGTTCGACGACTACTTCGACCTGTTCGCCAACCGGCAGCCTGACCCGGTGCTGCGCGCCCAGGAAGTCAACGAATTCCTCCGGCTGCGCGGCATTCCCGCCACCACGCAGGTGATCTCCGGCTTTCTTGCGTCACAGGTGACCTTGCAGCGGCAGCAAACCCTGTCGGTTGCGCTGCTGGGCATTCGTGACACGGTCAACCTGACAGCCGCGCAAAGCCGCAGCACGCGGGTCGACCCGACATCGAAAGTCAAAGACGACTTCTCCCTCTCCAGCGTGATCCGCCAGCAGGGCATCACGCTGGGCTGGTCGCACCGGCTCACGCCGGTGTCATCGTTGAACGTCACCGCGGCGCAGCAACGCACCACCGGTGACGCCACGTCGCCCAGCTCGCGCCTGTCATCGCTGGATGCCGGTGTGTCCAGCCAGCTTGGCCTGCGCACGCGCGCCACGGTGTCGGCGCGGCGTGCGGTGTACCGCAGCAGCACTTTTCCCTACGTTGAAACCGCTTTGTCGGCGGGCTTGAGTGTGCAGTTCTGAGCCATGTACGAAGCTTTCTATGGGTTGACCTGCAAGCCGTTCCAGCTCAACCCCGACCCCAACTTCTATTTCAGCAGCAAGCAGCACCGGCGGGCCAAGGCCTATCTGGACTATGGCGTGCTGCGCAATGAAGGCTTCATCGTCATCACCGGTGAAATCGGCGCCGGTAAAACAACGATCTTGCGCAGCCTGCTGGAAAGCCTGAACAACGGCAACATCGTCGTCGGCAACCTGGTGACGACGCAGCTGGATGCCGAAGACACACTGCGCATGGTGGGCGCCGCTTTCGGTTTTCGCGTCAAGGACGTACCGAAATCAGAGCTGCTTATCACGCTCGAGGCGTTCTTGATCAGCCAGATGAGCCAGGGCAAGCGCTGCCTGCTGATCGTGGACGAAGCGCAGAACCTGACGCCGCGTGCGGTCGAAGAGCTGCGCATGCTGTCCAACTTCCAGTTCGGCAACCAGTCGCTGCTGCAGAGCTTTTTGGTCGGCCAGCCGGAGTTCCGCGAAATTCTGCAGCGCCCGGAGATGGAGCAGTTCCGCCAGCGCGTTGCGGCCACCTGCCACATCGGCCCGCTGGACCTGGACGAGACGCGCGACTACATCGAACACCGGCTGAAATGCGCCGGCGCCAACGGCAAGCCCGATTTTGAATCGGCCGCGTTCGAAGCGCTGTTCAAGGCCAGCGGCGGCGTGCC
>JANXMO010000464.1 GCA_025354615.1 Burkholderiales bacterium
TTGCGACCGGGCAACGACCTCCTGCCCCGGGTAGCAGCCTTTGCGGAAATCAACGCCGCCCAGCAGTTCGAAATTGACCATCTGCGGAACAAAGCTGTCCACCGTGGCCGCTTCAATCGTTGGCACGCCGCTGGCCACCTCCAGCCATTGCCACACACCCTCACCAAGCGCCGGCACGGCCGGCGCGGTGCCAATGCAAAGCGCGCGCACAACGGTGCCAGGTGCGTCTGGCAGGCGGATCCACGTGGCTTGCGCTACTTCCCGCTGGCCCCACACGGGCAGGTCACCGACAACGGCAGCCGCGGGCGCGCCGGCAACGCCTTGCAGCGATTGGTTGGCGCTGGCATCGCTCAGTTGACAGCGCGCGCGCAACACGAACATCGACAAGCGCTTCAAGGTTGCGGCCAGCACGCTGGCATGGCAGGCCAGCAGCAGGTCGCCATCGGGTGCTTTCCAAGCGATGAAGCTGGCCAACAAACGCCCCTTGGCCGAGCAATAACCGGCCAGCCGGGCGTGCGAGACGTCCAACGCGGTGATGCTGTTGGTCAGCTGGCCGTGCAGGAAAGCCGCGGCCTCCGGGCCGTGGGCGCGGATGACGCCCCAGTGCGTCAAGGGGACGGTGCCTGCAACGGCCAAAAGCGGGTTCATGCGCCGATTATCATCACGCCGTGCTGCGCTTTCGTGCGGCTTCTCCGGCTTTTTGATGGCGATGAAACGTTGGCACGTGGCGCTGTGGCTGCCGGTGGTTTTGCTGTGCGCCGTGGCGGCTTCCGCCTGGCAGTGGCTTCACCAGCCATTGACGCTGAAAGGCGGCAGTGCCGAAGTGGCGATCGAATTCGGCACCACCCCGCGTGACATCGCGCAGGCCTGGGTGACGGCTGGCGTGCAAACTTCGCCACGCTGGCTGTACGAGTGGTTTCGCTGGTCGGGCCAGGCACGGCAGATCCGCGCCGGCAGTTATGAAGCCCAGCGCGGCGCCACGCCGGCCAGCTTGCTGGCCATGATGGTGCGGGGCGACGAAGCGCAGGCGGTTGTGCGTTTGATCGATGGCTGGACGCTGCGCCAGTTCCGCGCCGAGCTGGCGCGCGCCGAGTTCCTGCAAGCCACCACGGCCGGTTTGAGCGATGCCGCGCTGATGGCCGCGTTGGGCGAGCCCGGCACGCCGGCCGAGGGCCGCTTCTATCCCGACACCTATTCGTACAGCAAAGGCAGCACCGACCTGGCCGTGCTCAAGCGGGCGCGCCACGCCATGCAGCGGCAATTGCAGCAGGCCTGGGCACAGCGCGCAGCCGACGTGCCGCTGCGCACCGCTGATGAAGCGCTGATCCTGGCCTCGCTGGTCGAAAAGGAAACCGGCCAGGCGGCTGACCGCGGAAAAGTCGCGGCGGTGCTGGCCAACCGCTTGCGCATCGGCATGCCGTTGCAAACCGACCCGACCGTGATCTACGGCCTGGGAGAGGCTTTTGACGGCAATTTGCGCCGCCATCATCTGCAAACCGACACGCCGTTCAACACCTACACCCGCACCGGCCTGCCGCCCACGCCGATTGCCATGCCGGGAAAAGCGGCGCTGCTGGCGGCCGTGCGGCCGGCGGCCACGCGTGACCTGTACTTCGTGGCCCGAGGCGATGGTTCGAGTGAATTCAACGAGTCGCTGGCCGCGCATAATCGCGCCGTTCGCCAATACCAGCGCGCCCGTTGAGTGGCGCTTTTTTTGAGACGCAACCTCCCGTGGCCGGCCGATTCATCAGCTTTGAAGGCATTGACGGCGCTGGCAAAACCACGCACGTGGCGGCGCTGGCGCAGCATTTGCAGCAAGCGGGGCAGCACGTTGTCACCACGCGCGAGCCCGGTGGTACCGCGTTGGCCGAGCAGCTGCGCAGCGCGCTGCTGCAGCTGCCGATGGATGCGCTGACCGAGTCGCTGCTCGTGTTTGCTGCGCGCCGTGATCACCTGCGTGCCGTCATCGAACCCGCCTTGTCGCAAGGCAACACCGTGCTGTGCGACCGCTTCAGCGATGCCACGTTCGCCTACCAGGGCGCTGGCCGCGGTTTTGATCTGCAGGTGCTCGCCACGCTGGAGCAGTGGGTGCACCCGGCCTTGCAGCCCGACCTGACGCTGTGGTTTGACATCGACCCCGCTGCCGCGGCGATTCGCCGCGCCGCGGCGCGGCAGCCGGATCGCTTCGAGCAGCAGGACACGGCGTTTTTCACCCGTGTGCGCGCCGGCTACCAGACGCGCATGGCAGCCGCGCCCGCGCGCTTTGTGCGTATCGACAGCACGCAGCCGCGCGAGGCGGTATGGCTGGCTGTGCTGGCGGCGCTGCAGGCGCGCGGGTGGTTGTTGTGAGCGCTGCTGTTGACGGTTTGCACGCGATGCCGTGGCTGCAGGCGCCGTTGCGCACGGCGCTGGCCTCGCAGCGTGGCCACGCCTTGCTGGTGCATGGGCCGGCCGGTGTGGGCCAGTTGGCATTGGCCCTGACCTTGGCGCAGGCTTGGCTATGTGAAGACACTGCGGGTAGGCCGCGCCCTTGTGCTAGCTGTGCCGCCTGCCGCCTCGTTCAAGCTCGTTCGCACCCCGACCTGTTGGTGCTGCTGCCGGAGGCGCAACGCGAAGCGTTGGGCTGGGGCGCTGCAGAAGCGGGCCCCGGCGACGCCAAAGGGGCGGACGACAAGCCGGCCAAGCGCAAGCCCAGCAAAGACATTCGCGTCGAAGAAGTGCGCCGCGTGGTGGCTTTCTCGCAAACCACGTCGGCCCGCGGTCACGGCAAGGTGGCGGTGGTGTTTCCAGCCGAGCGGATGAACCACATTTCGGCCCACGCGCTTTTGAAGACGCTCGAAGAACCCCCCGGCGACGCGCGCTTCATCCTCGCCGCCAGCGGGCTCGACGCCTTGCTGCCGACCATCCGCAGCCGCTGCCAGGCCGTGGCACTGGCGTTGCCTGCCGTGTCGGAGGCCACCGCCTGGCTCGCGGCGCACGCGGTGGACGCGCCGGCCGTGTTGCTGGCGGCCGCGGGAGGCCAGCCCGAAGAGGCGCTGGCCTGGGCCCGCGACGGCGTCACCGCCACGCAGTGGCTGGGGTTGCCCGCCCAGCTGGCCCACGGTGACGCCGCCACGTTGACCGGCTGGCCGCTGGCGCGCGCGATCGACGCCTTATTCAAGGTCTGCCATGACGCCTGGCGCATGGCCATTGCCGCGCCGCCGCGCTACTTTCCCTCGGATGTGCTGCCAACGGCGGCTTCGCCAACGGCGCTGCGCCGCTGGCACCGCGAGCTGGCCCGCGTGGCCCGCCACGCCGAGCACCC
>JANXMO010000488.1 GCA_025354615.1 Burkholderiales bacterium
ACCGGATTCCCGAAGAAGGGCAAGCACTCCGTGGGTGTCGCCCGTCAATACTGCGGCATGCTGGGCAAGCAAGACAACTGCCAAGTGGCCGTCAGCGTGTCGTTGGCGTGCGATCAAGGCAGTTTTCCCGTGGCGTGGCAGCTCTACCTGCCCGAGGAGTGGGCGGCTGACCCCAACCGCAGGAGCCAGGCTGGTGTGCCCGAGGAGCTGCGCTTTACCACCAAGACGCAGATCGCCCTGGCGCAGCTGCGCACCTTGCTGGCCGAAGGCTGGTCGACCGACAGGCGTCGAACAAACAGAGCGCCGTGACGTACGCTGCACGCGCCGATACCTGGTGTCAACCAGCGTCGCGTTCAACTTTTGTTTTCAATGAGTTCAAGCGTTAAGCAATCACGTTGCCCGCCATAGAACCACAGCAGTGCCTGCGTGAAGCAAGAAGGGTAGGGCGCTGCTCGCTCGAACAGCGTCAGGCAGCTGCAAAATTTCAAATCATCCGGCGAACCGAAAATGCTGTGAGCAGATTTCGTTGGCACGCCCAGCACCGTGCGAACGCATTGCCGCAACCTGGCGCCGAGCACCGGATGCACGTCATACGCCTGTGCTTCAGCAAGGTCGTTCAAACCGTAGAGCCGTGCCGTCGAACTGCGCCCCAGCGCCTTCAACTGCGGAAAGACAAACCACATCCAGTGCGTACGCTTGTGCCCCGCTGCCAGCTCGGACAACACTTGCTCATAAACCGACGCTTGTGCCTCGATGAACCGTTCTAGACGCGACGTCATTTGATTCGCCGCCTGCCATCAGCCCCGCTGGGCCGCCTCGATCGTCGTGATGTCGATCTTCTTCATCGTCATCATCGCTTCGAACACGCGTTTGGCGGCTGCCCGGTCAGGGTTGGCCATTGCCGAGGTGAGTGCACGCGGCGTGATTTGCCATGACAGGCCCCAGCGGTCCTTGCACCAGCCGCACTGGCTTTCCTGGCCGCCGTTTTGCACGATGGCGTTCCACAGACGGTCGGTCTCAGCTTGATCGTCGGTCGCGATTTGGAAGGAAAAGGCTTCACTGTGCTTGAACTGCGGGCCACCATTGAGGCCGATGCAAAAAATTCCAACAACGGTGAATTCGACCGTCAGCACGTCGCCTTGCTTGCCGGAGGGATAGTCACCCGGAGCCCGGTGAACGGCACCTACCGAGCTGTCGGGGAAAGTCGAAGCATAGAACTGCGCCGCATCGAGGGCGGTGCCGTCATACCAGAGGCAAAGTGTGTTCTTGTGATGAGACATAAGGTATTGCTTTCAAAATTTGTAAGTTAGGGCTTCAAATCACACGCTCGCTGCCGTCTGCAGCTCGCGCACCGGCCGCACCTCGATGCTGCCGTACGCTGCAGGGGGGATACCGGCCGCCAGCTGGAGGGCTTCGTTCAGATCACGCGCTTCCAGCAGATAAAAGCCCGCCAGCATCTCGCGCGTTTCAGCGAATGGGCCGTCAAACAAAGTCACCGCGCCGTTGCGCACACGCACGGTGGTGGCCGTGTGCGCCGGGTGCAACGGTTCGCCGCCAACGAAATGCTGGCTGGCGGCGAGCTGTTGCACGTAGTCGGCACAGGCGGTGTCGTTGCACGCATTCCAGTGCTCCGCATCCAGGTAGACGAGGCAGAGGTACTTCACGGCGCGCCCACCAACGGCAGCAAAGAGGCGAGGGGGCAAAGGAAGGGGTGAATAACGGAAAGTTGATGGCGGGTGCGCATGGCAATCTCCTGAGTTCGGCTTGCGTTCACTTCTTGAAATCGATGGCTTCACCGTTGATCGCCCAGCTGACACCGAAACGGTCCGTCAGCATGCCGAAGGTCTTTGACCAGAACGAAGGCGCCATTGGCATGGTGACTTGCCCGCCTTGCGAAAGCGCGTGGAAGGCACTGTGCGCCTGGTCGACGGTGTCGAACGTCACGGCAATCATCACGCCTTTTATGCCTTGATAAGGCATGCCCGGTGGCATATCGCCAGCAAACAGCATGGCCTCACCTGGCAGCTTCAGGCAAGCATGCATGATGCTGTCTTCGGGGGGCGTGGGGCTCTGGCCGCAGCCGGCTGGGGCGTCAGGCGCCAGGCTCGCCATGTCGGCGTAGGTCAGCATGGTTTCGATCCGGCCGCCGAGCGTTTTTTCGTAGAACGCAAACACTTCGCGGGTGTTGCCTGCGAAATGGAGGTAGGGCGTAAGGGTGGTGCTCATGGTTTCAACTCCTGTTTGAAGGTCGGGCCAAAGTGCCGACATTGATCAGTCGAACGAGCGGCACGGCTTTCGACACCAATTGCAAAAAATTTTCAGTCGCCGCAATCGGTTTGCCGCTGCAACAGGAAACGCCGCTCGGGTTCGCGTTTGGCCAAGGCGGCAGCGGCAAGGTAATGCGCGCGAGCCTCGTCCAGCCTGCTGGCCCGGCGGCACAGGTCGGCCAGCGCAGCATGCGCCGGCAGATAACCGCGAAGTTCGGTGAGCAGGGGGTTGATGAGCAGCAGCCCGGCCTCTGGGCCGTCGCGCATGGCCACCGCCACGCCGCGGTTGAGCGCAATCACCGGGCTGGGCTCGATGCGTAAACGCCAAAGCCGCGCCGCGAAAGCGCCAGCTCGACCAGCGCTGCGCCTTCTGCAATCGCCGCACGGTCCCACAGCCGCCGATCCTGAGATTCAAGCGGCACCAATTCGCCGGACGGCGTGAAGCGCGCCGCGCGCCGCGCATGGTGCAGCAACAGCAGGGCGAGCAGGCCCAGCACTTCTGGCTCGGGCAACAATGCTCGCAACAGCCGCGTCAGGCGGAT
>JANXMO010000507.1 GCA_025354615.1 Burkholderiales bacterium
CCAAACGGTGCTCGGGGTGGCGGTCCAGCACGTTCAGCAAATGCTTCAGGCGCAGCACGGGCAACGGTGTATTGGGCGGAATTTCCGCCGCGTCCGCATCGGCCTCGGGCGACGGCGCATGGCGCAACCACTCGAGTGCGCGGATCAGCCACAAATGCCGGTCGCCCAGCCGTGCTTTCGGCTGCGCCGCGTGGGCCGCGGCGTTGAACAGCGCCGTCAAGTCCCACGGCGCCGTGCGGTGCCTGGCGATCATCAGTGAAGCGATGACGCCAGCGCCAGGCTGAATTCGGGCACCGGCGCCTCGAACGGCACGGCGTCCTCGGTCATGCAGGCAAAGCTGCCGCGCATCGTGCCCTGCGGGGTGGCCAGCCGCGTCCAGCTCGTGTACTCGAAACTTTCACCCGGCTTGAGCACCGGCTGGTGACCAACCACCGCCAGGCCACGCACTTCCTCACGCTGCTCGTTGGCGTCGGTGATGACCCAGTGGCGGGCAATCAGCTGCGCCGTCACGTCGCCCGTGTTGCGAATCGTCACGGTGTATGAAAACGCGTATTGCTGCGCCTGTGTATCGGTGTGCTCTGCCAGCGGCTTGACGACAACGCTGCAAGTGAATTGGGAATTGGCCATCAGGCAATTTTAGGAGGGGCGGCGAGCGGGCATGAAACGCCGGTTTGTCCCGGGCTGGAGCGCCCGCGCAACTCAGTGTCAACCAGCAGCACTGCGTCGGGTTTCGCCCTGACAGCCGAGTCACTTTTTTTGGTAAAGCTGAAAAAGGAACACAAGCAAAGGCGACCCCTTTCACCGGTCAGCCCGCGCTGCTTGCCCATTTCCGCTCCCAGGCCGATGGGAAGCGCAGGCTTCAGCCTTGCAGCGCTGAAAAGTAGAATGCCGCCGATGATTCAAGCCCAACACGACCTGCTCGCCGCGCTGGCCGCGGCCCTCACGCAGGTGGGCGGCGGCCACGCCGTGGCGGCCGCATTCGAAGCGCCCAAACAAGCAGCGCACGGCGACCTGGCCGTCACGGCCGCGCTGCAGCTGGCCCGGCCGCTGAAGCAAAACCCCCGCGAAGTGGCGCAGACCTTGGTCGATGCGCTGCGTCAACAACCCGCCGTGCAACGCTGGGTTGCCGCGCTGGACATCGCCGGCCCCGGCTTCATCAACCTGCGGCTGACCGACGCGGCGCGCCAGGCCGTGATTGCCGAGGTGTTGGGCAGCGGCGCGGCTTTCGGCCAGCAGCCGCCGTGCGGCCAGCGCGTGCTGATCGAGTTTGTCTCAGCCAACCCGACCGGGCCGCTGCACCTGGGCCACGCGCGCCAGGCGGCGCTGGGCGACGCGCTGGGCCGCCTGTTCGAAAGCCAGGGCTGGGACGTGACCCGCGAGTTCTATTACAACGATGCCGGTGTGCAGATCGCGACGCTGGCCCGCTCGGTGCAGGCGCGGCTGCACGGCTTTGCGCCGGGTGATGCGCATTGGCCGGAGCCGGCTTACAACGGTGATTACATCGCCGACATCGCCGCCGACTTCCGCGCCGGCTGCACCGTGGCCGCAGATGACCGCACCTTCACCGCCTCGGGCCACGCCGACGATCTCGACGGCATCCGCCAGTTCGCCGTGGCCTACCTGCGCCGCGAGCAGGACCTGGATTTGCAGGCCTTCGGCGTGCGCTTCGACCATTACTTCCTCGAGTCGGGGCTTTATGCAAGCGGCCAGGTGACCGAGACCGTGGCGCGCCTCATTGCTTCCGGCAAGACGTTCGAAGAAGGCGGCGCGCTATGGCTGCGCAGCACCGATTACGGCGACGACAAGGACCGCGTGATGCGCAAGTCCGACGGCAGCTTCACCTATTTCGTGCCCGATGTCGCCTACCACCTGGACAAATACCGGCGCGGCTTCGGCAAG
>JANXMO010000522.1 GCA_025354615.1 Burkholderiales bacterium
CGCATCAGTTGGTTGACCTGGTGAGCGGCCGCCGTGAAGCGGGTCAGCCGCCTGCCGCGCCTTTGCCTTGCAAACTCAATCTGATTCCGTTCAACCCGGTGGCGGCCACGGGCTTGAACCGGTCGGCGCCCGAACGCGTGGCGGCTTTTGCACGCATTCTGCAGTCGGCCGGCCTGGTGACCACCGTGCGCAAAACGCGCGGTGACGACATCGACGCCGCTTGCGGCCAGCTGGCCGGCGAGGTGCAAGACCGTACCCGCGTTGACGAGCGCCTGGCCCTGCTGGCGCCGATCGCCCTGCACCGCATAGCGCCGGCCAACGGTTTTGCCACGGGGGCGCAACGGTGAGGCCGCGGTGCACGCACAGCCGGCCGGCGGCAGCGGCATTGGCCGTTGTGTTGTTGGCGATGGCCAGTGGCTGCGCGGCGCCCCCGGGCCTTGCCGTTTCAGCCGCCGATTCCAAAGACCGCGTGACGGCCTCCGATGAAACCGACGCCAGCAAACGGGCACGTCTACGCCTCGAGCTGGCCGCCGGCTATTTCGGCCGTGGGCAGTTGGACACGGCGCTTGATGAACTCAAGCAGTCCATCACGGCCGACCCCAATCAAGCTGCGGCTTTCAATCTTCGCGGGTTGATTTATGCGAGCTTGGGTGACGCCCGGCTGGCTGATGAAAGCTTTCGCCGCGCATTGCAGTTGAATCCGCGTGATGCGGACACGATGCAGAACTTCGCCTGGTATTTGTGCCAACAGAAGCGTTTCGATGAAGCTGATGCCTTCTTTCGCCAGGCCTTGGCAGTGCCACAGTACGCCAATGAAGCGCGTACCCTGATGGCTCAGGGCGTGTGCCAAGCGCGTGCCGGGCAATTGGATGCGGCTGAACGCAGCCTGTTGAAATCGTTCGAGGCCGACCCACGCAACCCGGCCGCCGCGGTAAATCTGGCCGAGGTGCTGTACCAGCGCGGCGAGTTGGAACGGGCGCGCTTCTATATCGCCCGTGTCAACACGCTGAATGACGTGGTCAGCGCACAAACGCTGTGGCTGGCGGCACGTATCGAAAACCGCCTGGGCAACCGGGAAGGCCTGGACAGCGTCACCACTCGCTTGCGCAACCGCTTCCCGCAGTCGCGTGAATCCGCGGCGGCTGAACAAGGCCGTTTCGATGAATGACAACGGCAGGGCTCCCCACGCCGCGGCGGTGGCCGCGGCGCGCACGGCGGGCGGCATGATCCGCGCGGCGCGGCAGGCGCAAGGCATGCCAATGGCAGCGCTGGCTTCGGCCATCAAGGTGTCGCCGCACAAGCTGGAACTGCTCGAGTCCGACCGCTTCGATGAACTGCCCGACGCCACCTTTGTGCGCGCGCTTGCGCAAACCGTCTGCCGCAGCCTGAAGATCGACCCGCAACCGGTGCTGGCACAACTGCCCCAGGCCGCCGGCCATCGGCTGGA
>JANXMO010000363.1 GCA_025354615.1 Burkholderiales bacterium
CGTCGTTCAGTTCCTGGCCGTACATGGTCAGGCGCGCGTCGGGGTTCTGCGCCGCCAGGTGCTCGCCCGCCACCGACAGCATGCCGCCGGTGCCGGCGGTGGGGTCGTAGATAGTGCGCACGACGCCAGGCTTCGACAGCACATCGTCGTCCTCGACGAAGATCAGATTGACCATCAGCCGAATGACTTCGCGCGGGGTGAAATGTTCCCCAGCCGTCTCGTTGGAGATTTCAGCGAACTTGCGGATCAGCTCCTCGAACACCATGCCCATCTGCATGTTGTTGACCTGGGCGGGGTGCAGCTTGAAACCCGCAAATTTTTCGGTGACCAAATAAAGCAGCTTGGCTTTGTGCAGCCGCTCGACCGTGGCCGCGAAGTCGAAGTGCTCGAAGATCGAACGCACATCGGGCGCAAAGCCCTGGATGCAGCTGTCCAGATTGGCGCGGACGTTGTCCTGGTCGCCCATGAGCTTGCCCATGTCCAGCGACGAGACGTTATAAAAGCCCAGGCCCGTCTTCCGCTTGACGAAGGGCTCGAAGGGCAATTCCTGCCGCCTGCTGGGCTGCATGCTCTTGCCGTGCGGCCTCTTTCGTCGGGGCCAGAACACAGTCCAGGCGGCGCAGCACGGTGAACGGCAGGATGACCCGACCGTACTCGCTTTGCTTGAAGTCGCCACGCAGCAGGTCGGCAACGGACCAGATCAGGGAAGAGAGGGCTTGCTGGTTCATGCGTGCTTCTTGTTCCTGCCCCACAGACGGCGTGGCTTCCCCGTGGCGCCATTCAGATGTCACACACGTCACACACGCCATTTCAACTTAAAGCAAAACGCACAGCTGCTTTGCAGACATGAAATTTCGACCGGTGAAAATGAAAACAGCCCTCAGATCGAGAGCCGTTTCAACACGCCATTCCGGCTACCCAATAAAAAGCCCCGCCTTGTGAGCGGGGCTTTTTATTGAACTGGACTTGATGCTGGTGCCCGAGACCGGATTCGAACTGGTGACCTTCTCATTACGAATGAGCTGCTCTACCAACTGAGCTACACGGGCGATCAATCAAGCTTTTCAGTATAGCGGAGGCAAGGGATTGGACGAAGGGTTGGCATCGGCTTCGAGGTGGTAGCGCGTGGCCCGGTCGACTTCGTTCTTCGAGCCCAGCACGACGCTGACACGCTCGTGCAACCGCTGCGGCGCAATGTCGAGAATGCGCCGCCGCCCGTCGGTGGCCGCGCCGCCA
The DNA here is from genome assembly GCA_025354615.1 of Burkholderiales bacterium. GTDB lineage: Bacteria > Pseudomonadota > Gammaproteobacteria > Burkholderiales > Burkholderiaceae_C > JANXMO01. The sequence continues at coordinate 1,237 of JANXMO010000363.1, forward strand.
GCCTGTTCGATCAGGAAGGCCATGGGGTTGGCTTCGTACATCAGGCGCAGCTTGCCGGCCTTGCCGGGTTCGCGCTTGTCCCAGGGGTACAGAAAGACGCCGCCGCGGGTCAGGATGCGGTGCACATCGGCCACCATGCTGGCGATCCAGCGCATGTTGAAGTCCTTGCCCCGCGGGCCGTCGCGGCCGGCCAGGCATTCATCGATGTAGCGGGTCACCGGCGCAGCCCAGTGGCGCTTGTTGCTCATGTTGATCGCGAATTCCTGCGTGTCGTCGGGAATGCGGATGCCGTCCTGCGTCAGCGTCCACGAGCCCTGCTCGCGGTCGAGCGTGAACACGGCCACGCCGTCGCCCACGGTCAGCACCAGCGTGGTTTGTGGGCCGTAAACGCAGTAACCGGCGGCGGCTTGCGCGCTGCCGGGCTGCAGAAAATCGGCTTCGCCCAGCGTGTGCGGCTCGCGCCGCTCGGCGCCCGTCTCCGGCTTTTTCAACACGGAGAAGATGGTGCCGATGCTGACGTTGACGTCGATGTTGCTCGAGCCATCGAGCGGATCGAACAGCAGCAGATATTCGCCTTGCGGAAACCGGTTCGGCACCGCATAGATGTCTTCCATTTCCTCCGAGGCCATGGCCGCCAGGTGGCCGCCCCACTCGTTGGCTTCGATCAGCACTTCGTTGGCGATGACGTCCAGTTTTTTCTGCACCTCGCCCTGCACGTTCTCGGTGTCGGCGCTGCCCAGCACATCGCCAAGTGCGCCTTTGTTGACGCTCAGGCTGATGCGCTTGCAGGCGCGGGCCACGACTTCGATCAACAAGCGCAGCTGGCCCGGAATATGGCCATGCTGGCGTTGCTGCTCAACGAGGTACTGGGTAAGGCTGATGCGTTTTTTCATGGTTGAAGAAAGCTTGTTTTCAAGGGGCCAAAGCGCGCGAGACGATCTCGCGCACGTCTTCCGACAACTCGTTTTTGGCGGCCACGCGGGCCACGGCCTCGCGCGCCGCGCCGCGCCAGGGCTCGGCCAGCCGGCTCCAGCCGTCCATCGCGCGGGCCACGCGGGCGGCCAGTTGAGGGTTGAAGGCGTCGAGTTCGAGCACGCGGTCGGCCCAGAACACGTAGCCGGCCGCATCGGCGCGGTGAAAGGCCGCCGGGTTGCGCAGGCACAGCGTGCCGATCAGGCTGCTGGCCCGGTTGGGGTTGCGGATGGAAAAGTCCGGGTGCCGCAGCAGCTGGCGCACGCGTGCGAACACACGCCCGTCGGCTTCGGGCGCGCCGGCTTGCAGCATGAACCACTTGTCGATGACCAGCGGCTCGTGGCGGAACTGCTCGTAAAAAGCTTGTAGCGCCGGCGCCGCCAGGTCGGCGTGGGCGTTGACCAGCGCGGCCAGAGCGCCCAGGCGCTCGGTCATGTTGGGCGCTTCCTTGACGCGCCGGTAGGCGCGGCCCGGCCACAGCGGCTGCGCCTGGGCTACCGCGTTGACGCACAGCATGCCCAGCGCCAGATTGGCCAGCGCGCGGCGGCCGCTGGACACCGGGTCGGGCGAATAGCCGCCGTCGACCTGGTGCTGCTCGAAGGCCCATTCCCAGTCGGGCCGCAGGGCCTGCGCCAGCTGCGCCCGCATCGCCATCGATGCACGGTGGATGCGCTGCGGGTCGGTGGCCTCCAGCTGCTCGGCAACATAGCTTTCGCTGGGCAATGTCAGCACCAGCTCCTTGAATGCGGCATCCAAACCGGGGTGGCGCAACACGGCGCGCATCGCTTCGATGAAGGGCTCATCCAGCGGCGGCTCGTTGTTTTTGTCGCTGTCGCTGCCATGTACCACCACGGCAAGCAAGCGGTTCAGCGCCAGCCGCTGCGCGGCTTCCCAGCGGTTGAACGGGTCGGCGTCGTGCCGCAGCAGCACCAGCAGGTCTTCATCTGCCAGGCCGTCGTCGAGCACGACGGGCGCGGAAAACCCGCGCAGCAGCGAAGGCACCGGCGGCGCCTCGATGTTGAGGAAAGTAAAACGGCTGGTTGCGGCAGTCAGCACCAGGACACGGTGCATGGCAGTGGCTTCGGCCTCGCCTTCGAGCTGCAGCGGCAGCGCCCGGCCGTCGCGCGCCAGCAGGCCCAATGCCAGCGGCATGACATGCGCCTCACCGCTATGCGGCACCCACTGCTCGAAGCGCAGCGTGTAAGTGCGCGCGGCTGCATCGTGCTCGCCGCGGGCCACCAGCCGTGGCGTGCCGCGCTGCGCATACCAGCGCTTGAACGGCGCCAGGTGCTGCGCCAGTGGGCTGGCCGGGTTGGCGTCGGCAATCGCCTGGGCGAAGTCGTCGCAGGTGACGGCCTGGCCGTCATGCCGTTGAAAGTACAGCGCCATGCCCTGCTCGAAGCCTTCGCGGCCGACCAGCGTCTGCATCATCCGCACCACTTCCGCGCCTTTTTCATAAACCGTCGCGGTGTAGAAATTGTTGATCTGCACATAGCTGTCCGGGCGCACCGGGTGGGCCATCGGGCCGGCGTCTTCCGGAAACTGGATTTGGCGCAGGTTGCGCACGTCGTCGATGCGGCGCACGGCGCGCGCCGTGTCGCTGCCTGACATGTCCATGCTGAATTCCTGGTCGCGAAACACCGTCAGCCCTTCTTTCAGGCTGAGCTGGAACCAGTCGCGGCAGGTGACGCGGTTGCCCGTCCAGTTGTGGAAGTACTCGTGGCCGACGACGCTTTCAATGCCGGCGTAGTCGCCATCGGTCGCGGTGGCGGGGTTGGCCAACACGTACTTGGTGTTGAAGATGTTCAGGCCCTTGTTTTCCATGGCGCCCATGTTGAAGTCGCCAACGGCGACGATCATGAAGCGCTCCAGGTCCAGCGGCAGCCGGAAGCGGGCTTCATCCCACGCCATGCTGGCGATCAGCGAGCGCATGGCGTGCTCGGTCTTGTCGAGGTCGCCGCGGCGCACGTAAACCTGCAGCAGGTGGTCGCGCCCGGCACGGCTGCGCACCTGCTGCTCGCGCGCCACCAGGTCGGCCGCCACCAAGGCGAACAAATAGCTTGGTTTTGGAAATGGGTCGTGCCAGGTGGCGCTGTGGCGGCCGTTGTCCAGCTCGCTTTGCGCCGTCAGGTTGCCGTTGCTCAACAGCACCGGGTAGGCAGCTTTGGACGCGCGCAAGGTCACCGTGTAGACGGCCATCACGTCCGGCCGGTCGAGAAAATAGGTGATGCGGCGAAACCCTTCGGCTTCACACTGTGTGAAAAAGCCGCCGCCCGAGGTGTACAGGCCCGACAACTGAGTGTTGCGCTCCGGTGCGCAGGTGTTGCGGATCTCGAGCGTGAACAGCCCCGGCGGGGCCTCGCTCAGGCTGTCGATCACCAGCAGGCCGTCTTCATGGCGAAACGACACGCTGGCGCCATTGACTTGCACGCGCAGCAATTGCAAGTCCTCGCCCTGCAGGCGCAGGGGCTGCGCCGCAACCTGCGGGTTGCGTTCGACCTGCATCCGGCTCATGACGATGGTTTTGGCCGGGTCGAGGTCGAAACAGAGGTCGACGCTGCGAATCCAGAACGCCGGCGGCGCATGGTTTTCACGGCGAACCGTGGGGGCGGGGCCTTCTCGCATCAGGGGACTTTGGTGATCGATCGTTGAAGAAAACGGCTGCTGCTGCTGCGTGCGGGCGGTGCCACCGCCATCGAGCGCTTGGTTAAACGCCTTGTTTCAAGCTGGCCTCGATGAACGGGTCCAGGTCGCCGTCCAGCACCTTCTGCGTGGCCGACACCTCGTAGCCGGTACGAAGGTCTTTGATGCGGCTTTGGTCCAGCACGTAGGAGCGGATTTGATGGCCCCAGCCGACGTCGGTCTTGGTGTCTTCGAGTTTTTGCTGGGCCGCCATGCGGATGCGCATCTCGTGCTCGTACATGCGAGAACGCAGCATCTGCCATGCCTCGTCACGGTTGCGGTGCTGGCTGCGGTCGTTCTGGCACTGCACGACGATGCCGGTCGGCACGTGCGTCAGCCGCACCGCGGAATCGGTTTTGTTGATGTGCTGGCCACCGGCGCCGCTGGCACGGAAGGTGTCGGTGCGCACGTCAGCGGGGTTGATGTCGATCTCGATCGAATCATCGACTTCCGGGTAGACGAAGAGGCTGGCGAAACTGGTGTGGCGACCGCCTGCGGAATCGAACGGGCTCTTGCGCACCAGGCGGTGCACGCCGGTTTCCGTGCGCAGCAAGCCGAACGCGTAATCGCCTTCCACCTTGATGGTGGCGCTCTTGATGCCGGCCACGTCACCCTCGCTCATTTCCTTGACGTCGGTCTTGAAGCCCTTGCGCTCGCAGTATTTCAAATACTGGCGCAGCAGCATGCTGGCCCAGTCGCAAGCCTCGGTGCCGCCGGCGCCGGCCTGGATGTCGACAAAGCAATTGCTCGGGTCGGCCGGGTTGTTGAACATGCGGCGGAATTCGAGTTCTGCAATTGCCTGCTCCAACTTCTTGGCGTCGGCCTCGATGGCCAGCAGGCCGTCGATGTCACCGTCAGCCTTGGACATGTCGTACAGCTCGGTGTTGTCGGCCAGGTTGCTCGTCAGGTGGTCAATTGTTTGCACCACGGTTTCCAGCGAACGCTTTTCACGCCCCAGCTCCTGTGCCCGCTTGGGCTCGTTCCAGACGTTGGGATTTTCCAGCGCGGCATTGACTTCGTTCAGCCGCAGCGCTTTGCGATCGTAGTCAAAGATACCCCCGAAGATCGACCGTGCGCTGGCTCAGGTCGATCAGTTGATGGCCAATGGCATTGATGTGTTCGACGTCCATGAAGAGACTTTTGTGGATTGCGTGAGCGACGATTTTGACATGCAGGCACCAACCGCCGGTGCGCGCAGCAGCCTTTAAACTTCACCGCATGCGTGAACTTCCTCTCCTGGCACTCGGCGGCAGCGCCCTCCAGGTCACCCCTGTCGGCCTGGGCACCATGACCTTTGGCGAGCAGGTGGATGAAGACAGCGCACATGACCTGCTCGACCACGCGCTGGAGTGTGGCATCAATTTGATCGACACGGCGGAGATGTACTCGGTGCCGGCGCGCCGTGCCACTTATGGCCTGACCGAAAGCATCATCGGCCGCTGGTGGACGGGCCGGCCGGGCTTGCGGGAACGCGTGGTGCTGGCCACCAAGGTGGCTGGCCCGTCGCGCAACATGGACTGGATACGCGGCGGCAGCGCCAATCTCACCGCTGCGGACATCCAGGCCGCTTGCGACGCCAGCTTGCAGCGGCTGCGCACCGATTACATCGACCTCTACCAGATTCACTGGCCCAACCGCAACGCTCCCGCATTCGGCGCGCTGTACTTCGACCCGGCCGCCGACCGCGAGGGCATGACGCCCATCGATTCACAACTGCAGGCGTTGGCG
>JANXMO010000577.1 GCA_025354615.1 Burkholderiales bacterium
GGTGGCCCGCCTGCGGTGGTTGGCACTGGTGATGGTGGTCAGCTGGATGGGCTTCAGCGCGGCGGCGCAGCCCAGCTCGCCTGCCGCCGCGCCCTCCATCTTGCTGGCCAATATGTATGCGGGACAAGTCGACCCGACCCATTACCTGGTCAGCGAAAAATACGATGGCGCCCGCGCGATCTGGGACGGCCGCACATTGCGCTTTCGCAGCGGCCACACCGTGCCGGCGCCCGCCTGGTTCCTGGCCCGCTTGCCTGCCGGGCAGCCGCTGGACGGCGAGCTGTGGCTGGGCCGCGGCCGTTTCGATGAACTGTCTGCCCTGGTACGGCAAAACCCGCCGGACGACGCGGCTTGGCGGCAGGTGCGCTACATGGTGTTCGAAATGCCTGACGCGCCCGGCCTTTTTGCCGAACGCGCTGAACGCATCCGCCAACTCGTCCGCAGCACCGCCTGGCCTCAGTTGTATGCCGTTGACCAAACACCCGTGGCCGACGCGGCCAGCTTGCAACGCCGGCTGGCCGCCGTGGTGGCCCAGGGCGGCGAAGGCTTGATGCTGCACCGGGCCGATGCGCCTTACAGCACGGGGCGCAGCGACGTGCTGCTCAAGCTCAAGCCCTACCTGGACACCGAAGCGGTGGTCATCGCACACCGCCCCGGCAAAGGCAAATACGCAGGCCAGATGGGCGCCCTGCAATTGCAACGGCCGGATGGCCGGCGGTTCTTCCTCGGCACCGGTTTTAGCGACGCCGAGCGCGTCGATCCACCGCCCGTGGGCAGCGTCGTGACCTACCGCTATCGCGATTTGACAAGCACCGGCTTGCCGCGCTTTGCCAGTTTTCTGCGCCTGCGCGACGATCCCTGACCCGCCGCCGCGGCGATGCTGCGTCAGCAACCCAACCTTCCGATGATCTCTCAACCACTTATGCCAACGCCCACGCACAGCGCCCCTTCACTCGCCACGGCGGTTGCCGAAACACGCGCCTGGGTGGACCGCGCAGTGATCGGCCTGAACCTGTGCCCGTTTGCAAAGAGTGTGCAGATGAAAGGCCAGGTGCGTTACGTCGGAACAGCTGTGACGAAAGCCGAAGCCTTGCTTGAGGTGCTGGTCGACGAGTTGCTGGCCCTGGCAACAGCCGATGCACAGCAAATCGACACAACGGTGCTGGTGCACCCTTTCGTGTTGAGCGACTTTGCCGCGTAC
>JANXMO010000151.1 GCA_025354615.1 Burkholderiales bacterium
GAAAATGGTGTTTGAAGGTGTGAAGGCATTTTCCGTATCTTATAAGCCAATTACTCTACCGGCGCTGTCCGGAGCCGCATTTACAGCACGCCAATGATCACACTCAGAGCACTTTTCCCCGCGCAGCGATACCTGAGCCACTCGATCACAAAGCTGCAACTGAACCTGAGTTACACACTGATTGTTAATTTTGGCCGGTGCCTTCACTGCGGCAAGACAAGCATGGAAATGCTTTTTGTGACGTGTTAGAAGTAGCGGATGTTGTCAATGCACAACCTGTTTGCATTTGAAAACCGCCCCTAGAATCCGCCACCCTTGAACGGGGAGGTCGCACACCGCAGGGTATCCGTCCTGCGGCCAGTTTCTTGCTTCAGCCGCTGGGGCAACGAGGAGCGGTTGAATGGAAACGTTTATTCAGCAGGTCGTCAATGGCCTGGTGCTGGGCAGTGTGTACGCGCTGGTGGCGCTGGGTTACACGATGGTCTACGGCATCGTCAATTTGATCAACTTTGCGCATGGCGAGGTGTTGATGGTCGGCGCGCTGACGAGCTGGACGGTGGTGACCGGCTTGCAGGGCACGATGCCGGGGTGGGCGTTGATGGGCGTGTCGCTGCTGGCAGCGGTGGCCGTGTGCACGGCGCTGAATTTCGCGATCGAGAAAATCGCTTACCGGCCGCTGCGCAACGCGCCGCGCCTGGCGCCGCTGATCACCGCGATGGGTATGAGCCTGCTGTTGCAAACGCTGGCCATGATGATCTGGAAACCCAACCCCAAGCCGTATCCGATACTTTTGCCAAGCCAGCCGATCGATGTTTTCGGTGCGGTGATCAACACGACGCAAATCTTGATTCTGGTCGTCACGGCCGTCACGTTGGGAGGGCTGATGTTGCTCGTCAACTGCACCCGCCTGGGCCGCGCCATGCGGGCGACGGCCGAGAACCCGGGCGTGGCGGCGCTGATGGGCGTACGGCCCGACACCGTGATTTCCGCCACCTTCGTGATCGGCGCCGCGCTGGCGGCGCTGGCCGGCGTGATGTACGCGGCCAATTACGGCTCGGTGCAA
>JANXMO010000593.1 GCA_025354615.1 Burkholderiales bacterium
CACCGAATCGGCCACCAGCACCGGCAGCGCCGGATCGAGCGCCAGCGACAGCTGCACCTGCAGACGCGACAGCTCACGCTGCAGCAGCGCGGCGGCGTCTTGCACCACGGCATTGAGCTGACACGGCTCCAGCCGCGGCTCGCGCCGCGTCAAAAATTCGCGAATGCGCTGCACGATGCGCCCGGCGTGTTCCGACTGCTCGCCCAGGCGCTGCAGGGCGCGTATCACCACCGGGTCAGGTGCGGCCTGGCGGCGCAATGAATTGAGCACACCCGCGTTGTAGCTGGCAATCGCCGACAGCGGCTGGTTCAGCTCGTGCGCCAGGGCCGAGGCTACTTCGCCCAGCATCGTCAAGCGGGCGTTGTGCGCCATGGATTCGGTTTGCCGGCGTTCGCGTTCTTCCATGCGCTTGCGCTCGGTGAGGTCGAGGATGGAGCCCATCCAGCCGATTTGCCGGCCCTGCGCGTCGACCAGCGGCGCCTCGAACACCATCACGTCGAACACCCGGCCGTCACGGTGGCGCCAACGCGCTTCGTAGCCTTCGCGCGGCGCCTCGCCCGCCAGGTTGCGGCGGTGGCGCTGCATGATTTCCTCGATCGAATCGGCCGGCCAGTACGGCATGGGCGGCATCAACCCGTGCAGTTCTTCGGGCTCGAAGCCGACCATGTCGGCCAGCGTGCGGTTGACGTAGAGGATGCGGCCTTCGAGGTCACGCGCGCGCAGGCCGACGGTCAGCGAGTCTTCCATCGCGCTGCGCCAGGCGGCTTCGTTGCGCCAGGCGGCTTCGGCCCGCGTCACCTCGCGTACCTGCCGGCGCAGCAGCGCGGTGGTGCCGCCGATCAGCACCACGAAGCCGGCCATCATCAGCAGCGGCATGCCTTGCAGCCACGGTGCCACGCGGTCACGGGCGATCAGCTCCAGGAAACGGTCATCGGCGGCCGGCTCCATCGCAATGCGGTAGCCCGGGCGGTCGCGCAGTGGTGAAAAGCCGGGGTCGGTGGTGGCGATCTCGTCGCCGAAAGCGTCGATCAGCCGCACGTCGTATTTGCGGGCCAGCCACCAGGGCACGTTCTGGCGCAGCAGCTCGGTAGGCGAATAGCGCGCCACCAGCGAGCCGCCCGTATCCATCCGCACCGACAAATGCGCCGTCAGCCCGGTCGGCTTTTCAACCACAGCGGAGAGCGAGGGCAGTGCCGCGCCGCTGCGCCGTTCGAGCTTGGGCACCGCGGCAACGATGCGGTTGCTGGCGTCCAGCCAGGTCAAGCCCAGCCAGAAACGGTGCAGGCCCTGCTGCACATCGGGCAGGGAGTCAAACGTGTCGGCCAGCGCAGCGGCGGCGTGCAGGTGCCGGCCCAGCGCCACCAGCCGCAGGCGCTCGTTTTCCAGCCGGCCGCTGATGTCCGAACGCAGGGTCAGTGCGTCGGAGATCAACTCCAGGCGCTGCTGCTCGCGCTCCATCGTCTCGGCGTGGTGCAGCCAGGCCAGCACGCCGGCCACAAAAAACAGCGACAACAGCAGCGGCAGGGCCCACAGCCCGCCGCGCAACGCCGGCTCCAACGGCAACGCCAGCGTTTGCGGCGGCGGAGCGGCGGGCGAGGAATCGGCCATGACGGCAGTCTAGGTCAAGGTGGTGGGACGATGAAAAACGGCGCCGGCAGACGCAGGAATGTGGAAATCCACATCTGTACGCGGCGGATGCGCAAACCGACAATCTCGCCCCACAGGCAGAACTTCTACTGCCGAATCAACGGAGACAAAACACATGTTCAAACTTTGCAGCCGCCGCATGGCGATGGTGGGATTGACCGCGGCCGTGACCGCACTGGCCGGGTTGGTGGCCCCGCTGGCCGCACAGGCGCAAGCACAAGCGCCGATCGTCATCAAGTTCAGCCACGTGGTGGCGCCCGACACACCGAAGGGCAAAGGCGCCGAGCGCTTCAAGCAGCTGGCCGAGGAACGCACCAAGGGCCGCGTCAAGGTCGAGGTCTACCCGAACAGCCAGCTTTACAAAGACAAAGAAGAGATGGAGGCGCTGCAGCTGGGTTCGGTGCAGATGCTGGCGCCTTCGCTGGCCAAATTCGGCCCGCTGGGCGTCAAAGAATTCGAAGTTTTCGACCTGCCGTTCATTTTCAGCAATGACGCCGCCTTCCGCGCCGTGACCGACGGTGCCGTCGGCGCCGACCTGTTCAAGAAGCTCGAGAGCAAGGGTATCAAGGGCCTGGCCTACTGGGACAACGGCTTCCAGGTCATGAGCGCCAACAAGCCGCTGCATGCCGTGGCCGATTTCAAAGGCCTGAAGATGCGCATCCAGAGCTCGAAGGTGCTGGAC